>JBEATZ010000078.1:0-6105 GCA_041161695.1 Planctomycetota bacterium
CTGCGCAACGGGGGAACCGCGCCGCTCGTGGTCGAGCGGCCCGAGGTTCCGGTGCTCGCCGGCGCCCGCATGCTGGGCGTGGCCACCCCCGTCGACCCGCGCGACCGCGATCGCGTGGTGATCCCCGCAGGCCGCACGCAGGCCATCCTGCTGTCGGTGCCGGTCGACGACACCGAGTTCTGGGAGGCGCTGACCGAGGGCGCCGAGGCGATCCGCTACGAGCCGCTGCTCGGCGCCATGCGCGCGCACTTCCTCGACGATGCCGCAACGGACCTGCTGTCGCTGGTGCGCGAACAGCCGTCGCACTGCGTGCCTGCCCGCATCCAGCTGCCCGAGGGCGCTGCCGTCGAACAGGCGGTGGCGCGCACTGCCGCCGACGGCAAGCCCGCGACGGCGCGCGAGGTCGTCGCCGCGTGGAACCAGGCTTGGCGGCGGCAGCATCCCGATGCCGGCGGCGACCTGATCCGTGTCGATGCACTGGGTCAGGTCGTTTCGGCAGCAGGTCGCACCGGCAGCGCCCTCGGGTCGGGCTGGCAGCTCGTGGTCGACGGCGTGCCGCTGCCCATCGACGCGCCTGCCGACGTGCCGGTGACGAAGTCGCTGGAGGTCCAGTGGACCTCCCTTGCGCCGCTGTTCCAGGCCCTTGCGCGCAAGACAGGACTCGCCGACCCCGAGCAGTCGAAGCAGGCCAGTGCCTGGGTGCTCGGCGGCCTCACCGCATGGGAGCAGTACCGGAAGCTGCGCCAGGGAGCCGAGCCGGCGGAGGTGATCGCCTCCATCCGGACGCAGCTTGGGGGCACGCTGGGTCAGGTCGTTCCCGACGAGTACCGCGGGTCGCTGCTCGCGACGCTCGGCGAGGCCCATCGTCTCGCTGGTTCGCTGCAGGAGGCGCGCGCGAACTGGCAGCAGGCCGCGAAGTTCGGCGACCCGCAGGCGATCCTCGCCCTCGCCAACCAGTTGCTGGACCTGCCGAGTTCCGTCGGCGAGGGCGTGAAGCGGCTGCGGCAGGCAGCTGCTGCAGGATCCGCGGAGGCCATGGTGCGCCTTGCAGACGTCGAGCAGCAGCCGGGCGGCAACCCGCGTCGCGGCATGCTGCTCATCGGCCAGGCGGCCGAGGCAGGTCATGCGCCTGCGCTCACCGCGCTCGCGCAGCGCTACGAGTCCGGCGACGGCCTGCCGCGCGACATCGCCCAGGCGGCGGCCCTCTACCGTAGGGCTGCCGGCGAGGGCGACTGCGCCGCCATGCTGCGGCTCGGCATGCTCTACGAGACCGGGCAGGGCGTGCCGCAGGATGCTGCGCGCGCCAGCGCCTGGTACCGGGCCGCTGCGAGCGGGAAGGCCTTCGAGGAGGACGCACGATGAACCTGCTCCGTCACGGTTGTCTCGCACTTGCAGCCGTACTCGCCGCGGCATGTGCCTCGGGCGACAAGGGCCGCCGCGCCGCGCGCGATCCCGCGCCGCTGCTCGTCGTCGCGGGTGCGGTTGCCGCAGGCGCGCCGGTGCTGCGCGTGCAGGGCGAGGACGTTCCGTACGTGGAGCACCGCATCCAGCTGGAGCGTGAACAGCCCGTGGCCGTCACGCTCACGAGCGCGGACGAGGAGTTCGATCCCATCCTCGAGTGCCGCCCGGTCGACGGCAGGCCCGACGAGACCCTGCGCAACGACGATGCGCGCGGGCTCGGCGCCGGGGCGAGGGTCGAACTGCTGCCGGGTCGGTCGGGCACGTGGATTCTCTGCGTGGGCGATGTGCGCGGTCGCCTCGGGTCCTATCGCCTCGAGGTGGTGCCGATCCTCGAGCGCGAGGTGCTCCGCGCGCTGGGCACTGCGTCCGCAGCGGCGACCGGCGCGGAGGTGCCCGCAACCTTCTTCTGCCCCATCGTGGCAGGCCGCACCTACCGCGTGGTCGTCGAGGCCAGCGGCTTCCCCTCGCACCTCGCGATCGCAGCTCCCGGCCTCGAACAGATCGTGTCCAACGAGCCGCGCATCGAGTTCACGGCGGCGCGCACCGGCCAGGCCGTCGTGCAGGTGGCGAGCCTGTCGCTTGCGAGCGGTCCGTTCACGCTCGTCGTCACCGAACTCTGGTGACGGTCAGTTCCTCACGAAGCGCTCGGGGTGCACCCCGTCGCCGCGCAGGAAGTCGCGCAGCCGCTCCTTGAGTCCGCTGAACCGCACGTTGTCGTCCTGGTTGCGCACGGCCATCTCCAGCGCCTTGGGAGAGCCGATCAGCACGACGAGCTTCTTGCCGCGCGTGAGCCCCGTGTAGAGCACGCTGCGCTTGAGCATGAGGAAGTGCTCGGTGGTCACCGGCATCACCACGGCCGGGTACTCGCTGCCCTGCGACCGGTGCACCGAGATGGCGTAGGCGGGCACGAGGTCGACGAGGTCCTCGAAGCGGTACTCCTCCTCGCGCTCGGGGAAGCGCACGTGCAGCTTGGATGCGTGCGTGTCGACGAACGTGATCCTGCCCGTGTCGCCGTTCCACACCTCGCGGTCGTAGTCGTTGCGGATCTGCATCACCTTGTCGCCCGCGCGGTACCACTTGCCGTTGCGCTCGACGCCGGGCTGGCCGGGGTTGAGCAGGTCCTGCAGGTCGCGATTGAGCGCGTCGGCGCCGGTCTCGCCGCGGTACATCGGGCACAGCACCTGCACGTCGCGCACCGGGTCGAGCCCGAAGCGCCGCGGGATGCGCTGCACCAGCACCTCGCGGATCAGCTGCCTTGCTTGCAGGGCATCGCGCGCCGGCACGAAGTAGTAGTCCGACTCCTCGCCGCCCGCCTGCGGCACCTCGCCCTGCAGGATCTCGTGCGCCGCGCGCACGATGTCCGAGCCCTTCTGCTGGCGGAAGATGCGCGTGAGCGCGGTGGTGGGCACGCGCCCGCAGCCGATCACGTCGGCGAGCACCGAGCCGGGTCCCACCGAGGGCAGCTGGTTCTGGTCGCCCACGAGCACGAGCGGCATGCCGGGCCGGATCGCGCGGAACAGGTGGTAGGCGAGCTGCACGTCCAGCATCGAGGCCTCGTCCACGACGAGCATGTCGCCTTCGATGGGGTTGTCGTGGTCGCGGGCGAAGCGCGAGACGCCCGGCGTGAACTCCAGCAGGCGGTGGATCGTGCTGGCCGCGCGGCCGGTCGACTCCTCGAGTCGCTTGGCTGCGCGCCCCGTGGGGGCCGCGAGCACGATGCGCAGTTCCTTCCTGGCGAGGATCTCGGCCAGCGCGCGGATGATCGTCGTCTTGCCCACGCCGGGGCCGCCCGTGATGACCGACACCGGTTCCGAGAGCGCGCGCAGCAGCGCGTCCTGCTGGCCCTCGGGCAGTTCCATGCCGGAGACCTTCTCGAACCAGGCCACGGCCTCGGGCGCGCGGATCGGCAGCTTCGGGCGCGTGGCGCGCGCCCTCGACCTGCTGCTGCGCACCACGCCGTCCTCGGCCTGCTGGAGGACCGCCGGGTAGACGATGGGCTGCGGATCGTCGTGCAGCAGCGCGGGGCCAGGCGGCATCTGCCGCCCCACCTCGCCGGACTTCGCCAGCGCAGGCAGCTGTGCCGCCACCGGTTCCTCGGCGCAGGTGAGCAGCTCGGCGGTGCGGCGCACCAACTCGGCCTCGGGGAGGTAGCAGTGGCCCTCGCGGCTCGCCGTCGCGAGCACGTGCAGCATCGCCGCCTGCAGGCGCTCGGGCGCTTCGGGTGCGATGCCGAGCTGGCCCGCGAGCCGGTCCGCGGTGCGGAAGCCGATGCCGATCACGTCGTCGGCGAGGCGGTAGGGGTTGGCGCTGATGAGCGCCGAGGCCGACGCTCCGTACCGGCGCACGATGCGCGCCGCGAGGCCGGAGCCGAGGCCATGGGAGCGCAGGAACACGAGTACGTTCTGCACGTCCTTCTGCGCCTTCACGGCATCGGCAAGGGCCTCGATCTTGCGGGCGCCGAGCCCGCGCACCCGCTTCAGCTTCTCGGGTTCCTCCTCGATCACCCGCAGCGTGTCGGTCCCGAAGACGGCCGTGATCCGCTCGGCGGTGGCCGGGCCAATCCCCTTCACCAGCCCCGAGGACAGGTAGGCATGGATGCCCTCCACGGTGCAGGGGGCGATCGCCTCGGCGGTCTCGACCTCGATCTGGGCGCCGAACTTGGGGTGTTCGGACACGTGTCCAGCGACCGCAACCCTCTGTCCTTCATTGAGTTGCGCCAGCGTGCCCACCAGCGTCAGGAGCTTGCCGGTACCGTCCTCCCGAAGGCGGAGCACGGCCCACCCGTTGTCCGGGTTGCGGTAGGTGAACCGCTCGATCGTGCCGGTCGCCGAGGCTTCGGGACCGCGCGGGGCCTTCGGTGCTTTCTCCATGCGGGTTCGGATGCGGCATTGCCCTGCGAGGGCACGTCGCTATCCTGCTCAGCCCCTTGTTGCCTGACGGGGGCAGCGCACCAGCATAGGTCGCTGTCCGGCTCGCGCCATCCCGACACCCGAGGGTGCCTCTTTCCTCCCATCCGATCCCCTCCCAAGGGGTCGGGCAACGAACGATTCCTCCACCATGATCCGAGTCCAGGTCCGCCCGAACGAGCCCGTCGAAGCCGCCCTCCGTCGCTTCAAGCGCCAGTGCAACTACGCAGGCATCTTCCGCCTCGCGAAGAAGTACGCGTACCACGAGAAGAGCAGCGACAAGAACCGTCGCGAAGGACGCGAGCGCCTGATGAACATCAAGCGCGCCGAGCGTCGCAACGACACCGGCAACACGCCCGTTGGTCGCGGTGGCAAGCGCAAGAAGGCCCGCAGCTCGTCGGTCACGCTGGAGAGCGCGCGCGCAGCTGAGCAGGTCGAGTTCGATCCGTTGACCGCGGACACCCGCGTCGTCCTCCCCGCCCGCGACTGAGTCGCGCCGCGGCAGCGTCCGCATCGCGTCGTCATGCTGCCGCGCTACCCGGGAGACCAGCCGAGGGACCTGAGCCGCCCACTGGAGCAGGTGAAGGTCCTGGTCGACGCTCGCCACGAGGGGCAGCGTCTCGACGTCGTGCTGGCGAGCGTCTTGTCGTGGCGCTCCAGGGCCTCCATCCACCGGCTCATCGAGGCCGGCCGCGTGCACCTCGAGGGACGTGCCGCCAGCCCGTCGCGACGCGTCAAGGAAGGCGAGACCATCGTCGTCGACGTGCCGCAGCAGGCGGACCCGTCGCCTGACCTCTCGGCAGCACCCGAGCTCTCCGTCATCCACGAGGACCGCTGGCTGCTCGGCATCGACAAGCCCGCGGGCATGGCCGTGCATCCCTCGGGCCGCAGGCTCGGTGGCACGCTCATCGACCTGCTGCACCGGCGCTACCGCCGGCACGACGATCCGTCCCGCGACATCGTGCCGCGGCTGCTGCACCGCCTCGACGTCGAGACCTCCGGCGTCGTGGCCGTGGGGCTCGACGAACAGTTCCACCAGCTGGTCGGGCGCCAGTTCGAGGAACGCGAGGTCGACAAGACCTACCTTGCCGTCGTGCACGGCGCGCCGCCCGAACGCACGGGCACCATCGACCACGCCATCGGCCCAGACTCCAGTTCGACGGTGCGCCTCAAGCAGGCGCTGCGCGACGACGGCCACGGCCTGCGCGCGGTCACCGAGTACACCGTGCGCGAGAGCCGGCGCGGCTACACGCTCGTCGAGCTGCGGCCGCAGACCGGCCGCACGCACCAGCTGCGCGTGCACATGGCCGCGATCGGCTGCCCGATGGTGGGCGACAAACTGTACGGCCGCGACGAGAACGCCTTCCTCGCGCACCTCGAGGGCCGCCTCACGGACGAGATGAAGGAGTGGCTGGTCCTCGACCGCCACGCACTCCACGCCCACACGCTGCGCTTCCACCACCCGATGCGGGGAGAAGACGTGGTGCTGGTTGCGCCGCTGCCCGAGGACATGGCCGCGCTGCTGCGCTAGGGGGCTCGAGGCGGCCGGGTGCGCGCGTGGCACGAGTCGATGACTGCGCTGCAGCAGGAAGGGCGCGCGTTGCCTGCCTTCGAGTCCGAGGCCACGGTGGTGTTCGTTCCGCCGTCATCCCTCCTCGACGACACCTTTGCCCACCTGAAGGCATCTGGATTCCGGGAGCTTTGAGCGGGCCGCGCCGCGGGGCACCTTGCGGGGTCA
>JBEATZ010000117.1:0-4573 GCA_041161695.1 Planctomycetota bacterium
AGATCATCGAGCAACACATCAAGGGCGCGGCCGTCGCCGCTGCCGACGACCGCGCCCTTGATGGGTTGCTCGTTGATCTCGTCGGTGAGCCGCGAGGGGTGGCCCTTCCAGACGAGGATGCCCTTCGGGTCGATGAGCGCCGCGGACGGGTAGCCGCGGAAGCCGTAGGCCTCCATCGACTTGCTGCTCGTCTCGTAGGCGACCGCCATCTTCGCGCCGGTCTCCTCCATGTACTTCGCTGTCGGATCCTCCGGTTCGCTCGTGACGCCGACCGCGAGGAAACCCTTCTTGCCGTATTTCTCAACCAACTGGTTGAGGTGCGGGACACCCGCCTTGCAGGGCCCTCACCAGAACGCGAAGTACTCGAGCAGGACCAGCTTGCCGCGGGTCTCCGCGAGGGACTTCATCTTGGTGAAGCCGAGGGTCTTGGCCTCGGGCAGCACGGCCTTCTGGCCGACCTCGATCTGGGCGAGGGCGGGTGCTGCGAACAGTGAGACGAGTGCGAGCGAGGTGACGAGACGCTTCATGGTGCCTCCTGGGGACGATCCCCAAGTGGCCAGCGTGCCCCGCGACCTGTCGCGGGGCCATGCGCACTTCGCCGGGTCGTCGGTGCTTGCGGACTTGGGACATCGGTTCGGACCGCTGCGATCCGGACCTGTGGCAGCCAGCGCCCTCAGGCGCTGTGGAAGTCCTCGGCCTGCTTCGGCGGCTCGGCAGGAGCCGTGAGCACGCGGTAGTAGCACCAACTGACGAGGCCCACCACGAAGGCGAGGCTCAGGATCATCGACACGAAACCAGCTGTGGTCATCGGGCACCTCCCTTGGTGCTTGCAGGCATCTCATCGGGCGGCGGCAGCTTGCCGTCCAGGTCCAGTCCCATCGCGCGCCAGCGCTTTTCGCCGATGCGCGTGATGACGACCAGCAGCAGGATCGTCGCGAGGATCACGCCGATCGACATCTGCTTGACCGGGTTCTCGGCCACGGCCTTCACCCAGTCGCCCAGGTTGTTGAAGCAGAAGGCGATGAACACCGCCAGCAGGAACACCGGCGTGAGGTACTTCATCACGAAGCGGAACACGGGCCACAACTGCACCTGGGCTCCCTGGTGCATCTCCTTCCAGCCGCGGTCGATGCCGAACACCCAGCCGAAGCAGAGGATCTGCACCATGGCGAGGATGAAGATGCCGAGGGTGCCGACCCAGTCGTCGAGCACGCCGAGGGCCGTGAGGCCCTTGCTGTAGTAGAGGACGAACATCGATCCCAGCAGGGAGACGGTGACCAGCAGGGTGACAGCCTTCTTGCGCGTGATGCCCAGCGCCTCCTCGAAGAACGCCAGCGCCGGCTGCAGCATGGACAGCGAACTGGTGATGGCGGCGAGGAACAGCATGAAGAACCAGAAGCCGCCGATCAGGTCGCCGGCAGGCATCTGCGCGAACACCACGGGCAGGGTCTTGAAGCCGAGGCCGAACGTGCCGGTCTGCACGGCTGCGATGGTGCCGCTTGCGCCGAGGAACACGAAGGCGGCCGGGATCGTGATCATGCCGCCGAAGCCGACCTCGAAGAGCTCGTTGGTGGCAGACGACGTGAGGCCGGAGACCACGACGTCGTCCTTCTTCTTCATGTAGCTGGCGTAGTTGATGATCACGCCGAAACCCACCGACAGGCTGAAGAAGATCTGGCCGGCTGCAGCAAGCCATGTCTGCGGGTTGCTGAGCACCTCGAACGAGGGGTTCCACATCTGGCCGAGGCCGTTCCACACGTTCTGTTCGGGGTTGGCCGCGTCAGGCGTGCCCAGCGTGAGCACGCGCGCCAGCACGATGAGGGCGCACACGGCCATGATCGGCATGGCCCACTGGCAGAACTTCTCGATGCCCTTGGACAGGCCGCGGTATACGAGGATCACGTTGATCGTGAACACGATGGCCCAGAAGACCACCGACTGGTGGATGCTGCCGTCGAGCATCACGCCGTCGAAGTTGGCGCCGGTGAACTCGTCGAAGTGGTCGGAGGCGCGCTTGGTCTGGTCGGCGATCGCGGCCTTGGCGTCGATGCCCACGCCGCCGCCGACGAAGTAGTCCCACGCGTAGGCGAGGCACCAGCTCTCGATCAGGATGTAGTAGAAGTAGACGCAGAGCGGGATCAGCACGCCGATCACGCCCAGGTAGCGGGCGATCGCGCCCTTGCCGATCACGCCCATGATCGCGGGCGCGGAGTGGAATCCCTTTCGGCCGCCGTAGCGACCCATCGACCACTCGGCCCAGCCAATCGGGATGCCGAGCAGCAGCAGCGCGAGGAAGTAGGGGATCATGAAGGATCCGCCACCGTTCTGAGCTGCCTGGCCGGGGAACCTGAGGAAGTTGCCGAGCCCGACAGCGGACCCGGAGACCGCGAGGATCACGCCGAGGCGTGAACCCCACTCTTGCTGCTTCTGCGTCAAGGAGACACCTCGGGAGAGGGACGAGTGGACTGTCGGAACATACGGGGCTGCACTGCGCATTGCAGCACCGAAGGCATGAAGTGGCAGCGGTCAGTCCCCGTGTCGCACGGGTCGCCACTTCGTCCTGCGCAGGTCGACGGACCGCTCGCTCAGGTCCCGCGCGACCTCGACGTCGACGCGCAGCATGCCCGGGGCATGGTGCACGCGCTTCACCGCGCACAGCCCCAGTCCCTTGACGTCGATCCACTGGCCGCGTTCGACCGGCGCCGCGCCGGCCACGGCCGTGGGGGCAGCCGCTTCGCCGCGCGGGATCGGCTGGCGGTCCGGGAAACCGCCTGCGAGCCATGCTGCACCGTCGACGCACGCGTCGCAGGACCCGCAGCCTGCTGCGTCCAGTTCGAAGCCGAAGTGGGCGTGGATGGTGCGCTTCCTGCAGGTTGTCTCCGTTGCGTATCGCACCATGCCTAGCAGGCCCAGCAGGTCCTGGCGGCGCTTGTCCTCCGGGATCCACGCGTCCACCTCCGCATCCGAGGGCAACCGCACGAACTGCAGGTCGCGGCCCGGCTCGCCCTCGATGCAGCCTGCGCTGCGCAGCAGGCGCAGGCAGGTCTCGACCCTGCCGTCGTGACGGCTCTTCACGAGAAACGTGTCGCGCAGGGTGTCGAGGTCGAGCGCGTGGAGGCGTTCGCCGAGCCCCTGCAGGTGCTCTGCCACCTGCAGCAGGAACCTGCGGTCGGGGTTGGCGCCCTCGACGAAGTTGCGCTGTACCTGCAGGTCCTGCTCGCGGTAGAGCAACTCGCACCACGCCGGCCGGCCGTCGCGCCCCGCGCGCCCAACCTCCTGGTAGTAGGCCTCCAGCGTGCCGGGCAACTGCCAGTGCACGATCGCGCGGATGTCCGGCTTGTCGACCCCCATGCCGAAGGCATTGGTGGCGAGGATCAGCGCATCCTTGCTGCGCGTGAAGCGCGCCTGCTGTTCGCGGCGTTCGCTCGCGCTCAGCTTGCCGTGGTAGACGAGCGGCCGGATCCCGCGGCGCTGCAGTTCGCCCTCCAGCGCGAGCAGGTCGGCGATCAGCGCGCAGTACACGATCGCGGGGCCGCCGGTCGCCTCCAGCACCTGCAGCAGCCGTTCCAGGCGCGCGGCGTCCTCGTCTGGCTGCTGGACCGACAGGAACAGGTTGGCCCGCTCGATGCCGGTGTGGAACATGGGCGCGTCGCCGAGCCGCAGCGCCGTGCGGATGTCCTGCTGCACGGCAGGCGTCGCGGTGGCCGTGAGCGCGAGGCACGGCGGGTTGCCCAGCGCCTCCCGCATGGCGCCGAGGTGCAGGTAGTCGGGGCGGAAGTCGTGGCCCCAGTGGCTCACGCAGTGGGCCTCGTCGACGGCCAGGCGCGCCACGCGACGCGAGCGCACGGCCTCGAGAAAGCCCGGGACGCGGAAGCGTTCGGGGGTGACGTAGAGCAGCTTCACGTCGCCGGTGAGGGCAGCGGCCATGCGCTGTTCGCGCTCGCGCCTGTCGAGCAGACTGTGGATGCAGGTGGCGGGCAGGCCGCGGCGCCGCAGGGCCGCGACCTGGTCGTCCATCAGGGCGATGAGCGGAGAGACCACGAGTGTGAGGCCGGGTGCCGCGAAGGCCGGCAGCTGGTAGCACAGCGACTTCCCCTCGCCCGTCGCCATGATGACGAGGGCATCGCCGCCGGCGAGGAAGCGCTCGATGACGGGCTGCTGCAGGCCGCGGAAGTCCGCGAAGCCGAAGTGGGTGTGCAGCGCCTCGCGCAGGTCCATGCACGGATCATGGCGTGCGCCCGCCGCGGATCCATGGCCGCACGTTGGCACCCGTGCGGGTATCCTCTGGCGATGCGGCCTTGCACGGCCGCGCGTTCCCATGGGCACCAAGACCTGGATCTCCCTCGCTGCGCTGGCGGTTGCCGCCGCAGCGTTCGTCATGTTGCGCGAAGACGAGGACGTCCCGAGTACGGGTGCCGCTCCTCCAGGGGCCGCGCCAGCGCTCCCGGTTGACGCGTCCTCCGCCGGTGCAACGGGGTCCGCTGCCTCGCAGCCGGCGGCGCCTGCAGGCTCGCAGGCCACTCCCGTCGGTCCCGCGCCGCTGCCACAGCCGGTGCTGCGCACCCCGGAGCAG
>JBEATZ010000119.1:0-4327 GCA_041161695.1 Planctomycetota bacterium
CCTTAAGGCCTGCGGCAGGGCCGCCGCGCCGGCACGGGGTCGCGGCGCTCAGCCCGGCTTGCGGTTGGCGAGGCGGATGGCGCGGCGCTGCTGGGCGTCCTGGTAGCGGCGCTTCTCGTCGTCGGTCTCGGGCACCACCGGGGGCACCGGCAGGGGCGTTCCCGTGGTCATGTCGAGGGACACGAAGGTGAGGTAGGCCGAGACGACGTGGCGGCGCGAGCCCGTGTCCCTGCGCTCGTGCCACACCTTCACGCCCACCTCCATGGAGGTCCGGCCGGTGAAGTTGACCGAGGCGAGCAGCACGACCACGCCGCCCACGGGCACCGGGTTGTGGAAATCGATGCGGTCGACGGAAGCGGTCACCACGGGCGTGCGCGCGTGGCGCCCGGCGGCGACGGCGGCACAGATGTCGACCCAGTGCATGACGCGGCCACCCATCACGTTGCCGAGAGGATTGGCGTCGTTCGGGAAGACGATCTCCGTCATCTCGACGCGGGAGGCGGCTGCGGGCCGCGGGGTGAGGTCGGGCTGGGTCATGGTTTCAGCGATCGGTGCGAGGAGCAGCGGCCTCGGCGGCCGCAGCATCCGGCTTGGGCTCGAGCACGAGCTTCGGCAAGGGTTCGCCCTGGAGACCCAGCAGCTGCGCCACGCCCTGCGCCATCGGCCACACGCCGAGGTCCTGCTCGTCCTCCTGGAACGGCACCCTGCGGCTGAAGCGTCCGATGTCGCTGGCATGGCCCACCCACTGCCCGTGCAGGTCGAGGATGCGGAAGTAGGTGAACGCGGACGGCGCGGCCGGTGCGGCACCAGCCGGCGCATACATGGGTTCTTCGACGCGCAGTTCGACCACGTGGCCGGCAACCGTGGCTCCCTGCACCACCTGCCAGCGGCGCAGTTCGGTCACCTTGCGGGGCACGATCGCGTCCTTGCGCTCGACGGTCGTGCTGGTGCACGAGGTCGCCAGCAGCAGCGCGAGGAGGGCAGGGGGAAACGCGGGACAACGCACCATGCGGATGTGGCGGCGGGGAGCCTCCGACCCGATGATGCCGCCCCTCGCCAGCAAGGGCCACAAACGCCCGCCAGAACCATGACCCTGATGAAAGGCATCCAGCTCCTCGCGCCCGGCCAGTACCGGCTGCGCAACGACCTCGAGCTCCCGCAGCCGGGACCGAAGGAAGTCCGCATCCGGGTGGCTGCCGCCGGGATCTGCGGCACGGACGTGCACATCTGCGCGGGCGACCCGTCGATGAACCACCTGATCGCGCCGCCGGTGACGCTGGGCCACGAGTTCTGCGGCCACGTCGATGCCGTCGGCGCCGAGGTGCAGGGCCTGCAGCCCGGCGACTACGTGAGCGCCGAGATGCACGAGATCTGCGGCACCTGCCCGGCATGTGTCAACCACGCGTACCACGCGTGCATGAGCTCGAAGATCCGCGGCATCAACCTCAACGGCGCGTTTGCCGAGTTCGTGGTGGTGACCGCGACCAACGTCGTCAAGCTGCCTGCCAAGCTGCCGGTCAAGGTCGCCGCGATCCTCGACCCGCTGGGCAATGCCGTGCACACGACCATGAAGGTGCCGGTGCAGGGCAAGACCGTGTCGGTCGTCGGCTACGGCCCGATCGGCGCCATGTGCGCGGAGATCGCCGTGTTCCTCGGCGCGAAGCACGTGTTCGTGCTCGACGTGTCCGACCTCGCGCTGGACCGCGCCAAGGCGTGGATCGCGTCGCGCAAGCTGCAGGGCAAGGTGACCGTGGTGGACGCGCGCCAGTCGAAGCCGACTCCGGTCGACACCGTGGTGTCGGCGACGGGCGGCGGCGTCGACGTGGCCCTGGAGATCAGCGGCCACCCGGTGGGCATCAACAACGCGATCCAGATGACGCGTGCCGCGGGCCACGTGGTGCACCTCGGCATCCCCAAGGCCGAGTCGGTGCTGATCGAGAAGTTCAGCAAGAACTTCATCTTCAAGGGGCTCACCCTCCACGCCGTGATCGGGCGCGAGATGATGCGCACGTGGGAACAGATGCTCGACCTGCTGGCGAAGGGCCTCGACGTGAGCGCCCTCGTCACGGCCGAGATGACCCTCGAGGACTTCGGCACCGGCGTCGAGCGCTTCGGCAAGGGCCTCGAGGCCAAGGTGGTCATGTACCCGGCCGGACGGCCGAAGTGACCTGCTGACCGGCACCTGCAACAAGCACACGCACGACGCGCACAGCCATGTACGAACAGGATCGCGCACGCTTCCAGGCCGAACTCGACGACATCCGCAACGCCGGCCTCTGGAAGGAGGAACGCGTGCTGGAGAGCCCGCAGGGCGCGCGCATCCGCGTGCGCGGCAAGGACGTGCTCTGCATGTGCGCCAACAACTACCTGGGCCTCGCCAACGACCCGGCGCTCAAGGCAGCGGCCAAGGCGGCCATCGACACGCACGGCCTCGGCCTCGCGTCGGTGCGCTTCATCTGCGGTACGCAGGACCTGCACAAGGAACTCGAGTGCCGGATCGCCGGCTTCCTCGGCACCGAGGACACGATCCTCTACACCTCGTGCTTCGACGCGAACGGCGGCTTGTTCGAGACCCTGATGGGCGAACAGGACGCGATCATCAGCGACTCCCTCAACCACGCCTCGATCATCGACGGCATCCGGCTGAGCAAGGCGCAGCGCTTCCGCTACGCCAACGGCGACATGGCCGAGTTGGAGAAGTGCCTGCAGCAGGCGCAGGGTGCGCGCTCGCGCCTCATCGCCACCGACGGCGCCTTCAGCATGGATGGCTACGTGGCCAAGCTGCCGGAGATCTGCGACCTCGCCGAGAAGTACGGCTCGATGGTCATGGTGGACGACAGCCATGCAACGGGCTTCTTCGGCCCCACCGGCCGCGGCACGCCCGAGCACTTCGGCGTGATGCACCGCGTCGACATCGTCACCTCGACGTTCGGCAAGGCGCTGGGCGGCGCAGCAGGCGGCTTCACCACGGGCAAGAAGGAGATCATCCAGCTCCTGCGCAACCGCTCGCGCCCGTACCTGTTCAGCAACACCATCCCGCCCGCCGTCGTGGGCGCGACCATCGCCTGCATCGACCGCCTCACGAGCACGACCGCGCTGCGCGACAAGCTGGAACGCAACACGAAGTGGTTCCGGGAGGCGATGACCAAGGCCGGCTTCGCCATCGTCCCGGGCATCCACCCCATCTGCCCCATCATGCTGGGCGAGGCCACCGTGGCCGTGGAGATGGCGAAGCGCATGCTCGACGAGGGCGTGTACGTGATCGGCTTCAGCTATCCGGTCGTTCCCAAGGGCAAGGCGCGCATCCGCGTCCAGATCAGCGCGGCGCACGAACAGTCCGACCTGGAGTTCGCCGTGGCCGCCTTCACCAAGGTGGCGCGCCAGATGGGCGTCATCTCCTGAACCCACCCCAGCACCGATGAAACCCCCTGACCTGGAGAAACTGCGCCGCTCGGGGTTCATCTCCGCGACGGCACGCGAGCACGGCAAGAAGATGATCAAGCCGGGCGCCAAGCTCGCCGACATCGCGCGCGAGGTCGAACAGGTGATCCACGACATGGGCGGCAAGCCGGCGTTCCCGGCGCAGCTGTCGCGCAACCACATCGCCGCGCACTACTGCTCGCCGCCCGACGACCAGACGCGCATCCAGGCGGAGGACATCGTCAAGCTGGACCTCGGCACGCAGGTGGACGGCTACGTGACCGACAATGCAGTGACGGTCGACCTGCGCGACGGACCCGACTCGCTGCTGGTGGCCGCCTCGCGCATGGCGCTCGACAACGCCATCAGCGTGATGGGCCCGGGTGCGTCGATAACCACCATCGGCGAGCAGATCGAGACGACCATCAAGGCCCTTGGCTTCAGCCCGGTCTACAACCTCACGGGCCACGGCGTCGCGCGCTACATCATCCACTGCGCGCCCTCGATCCCGAACTTCCCCGACCGCAAGGCGGGGCACCTGCGCGCCAACATGACGATCGCCTGCGAGCCCTTCGCCACGGACGGCAAGGGCTACATCCAGGAGAGCGGCGTGGCCGAGGTGTTCATGCTCAAGCGCGACATACGCGACAAGGATGGCGTGCCCCAGGACATCGTCGCGGCAGTGGCCGTCACCGAGGGCCTGCCCTTCGCGCGCAGGCAGCTGCTGCCCGGCCTGGGCAGCGCCAAGAAGGTCGAGGAGGCCATCCGCATCCTCACCCGCAAGGGCCTGATCGAGGACTACCCGCCGCTGTGCGAGAAGCCCGGCACGCGCGTCGCGCAGACCGAGCACACCATCTTCATCTCGGAGTCGGGCGCAGAAGTGCTCACGCGCCTGCCGGAGAGCTGA
>JBEATZ010000144.1:0-4381 GCA_041161695.1 Planctomycetota bacterium
GATGTAGAGCTCGCCGCAGGCGTCCTGGCCGAACGAGCTGATCGAGGTGATCGAGGTCGTGGGCGTGGGACGCAGTTCCGTCGTGCGCGTGGTGAAGTTCGTGGTGGCCGTGCCGTTCCAGCGGAACGACCAGATGCCGCCGGAACCGTAGTCGGCGAAGAAGTAGGTGCCGCGCAGGTCGGGGATCGCGCAGCCGCGGTAGACGTAGCCGCCGGTGACCGAGAAACCGGTCGTGCGACCGTAGGTGTGCACCGGGAGCTTCAGGCCGGCGGAGTTGCACGCGGGCGGCGCCGTGCAGGCGCTGGTGCCGTAGCAGTTCGTGCCCTCCATGATCTTCCAGCCGTAGTTCTCGCCGCCGGTGCTCGTGCCCGGTGCGAAGTGCACTTCCTCCAGCGCGTTCTGGCCCACGTCGGCGATCCACATGTCGCCGGTGTCGCGGTCGAAGCTGAACCGCCACGGGTTGCGGAGGCCGATCGACCAGATCTCGCCGCGGTACGCAGTGTTGCCCACGAAGGGATTGGTCGCGGGGATGCGCGTGGTGGGGTTGTCGACGTCGATGCGCAGCATCTTGCCCAGCAGGCTCTGCGGGTTCTGGGCGGTGCACGCAGGATCGCCGGCAGAGCCGCCGTCACCGGTGCCGATGTACAGGTAGCCGTCGGGGCCGAACTGCAGGCAGCCGCCGTTGTGGTTGGTGTAGGGCTGGGCGATCGGGCCCAGCATGGTCGTGGCGCTGGCGGAGTTGGCCACGTTGGGGTTGGCCGCGCTCACCTGGTAGCGCACCACCATGGTCGCGCCGTCGCCCGCGCGCGTGTAGTTGACGAAGAAGTAGCCGTTGTTGGCGTAGTTGGGGTGGAAGGCGAGCCCGAGCAGGCCGCGTTCGCCGCCGGAGACGATCGTCCCGGCCAGGCTGAGGAAGGGCGTGGCCAGCAGCGTCCCGTTCTGCACGATCTTGATGGCACCTCCGCGCTCCACGATGAACAGGCGGCTCATGTCGCCGGGCGGAGAGGTGAGGTAGAGCGGGCTCGAGAGCCCGCTGACGACCAACTGGGTCTTGAGTGGCGTCTGGCCGATGGCAACGGCGCCGAGGAGGAAGAGGGCAGCGAGGCGGGTGGCGGCGGTCTTCATGGTGGTGGCGTCCTGGAGAGGCCTCAGTCTAGGCCGGGCCGCGCCCCGAGGGGAGCCGCCGTGGGCACAACCGGTCTTTTCGACCCGGGTCGCGGGCGCCGTGGACCCTTCCGGTGGGGCGTCTGTTTTCGAGACGGTTCCGATCGCGGAGTTGTGGAACGCCTCCGCGAGGCCCGCAAAGGACTTGGGATCGTCGGGTGCCGGTCCCTGGGCCGCCCCGGCGGTTCGTGCCGCGCCCTTCCGGGGCGCGCGGGTGCCATGTCCAGACTCGCGGTCGCCGTTCCCCAGATTCCGGCTGGAGGATCCGCACCCTCCGCCTGGGAGGCACCATGGCGCCTTCCACAACTCCGCGATCGGTATCGAAAGCACGTCGGCCCTGCCGGTCTCCGCGGTCCGGACTCTCGGCCGGTGCCTCGGCTCCTTCGGCCGGCAGGGCCGCCGTGCACCAATCTGGATGGATGAACGGCTCGCGTGTGACAGGAAGTGCGATCGGACTCATCCGACGTTTTTTGTCACAGGGGCGGTGCCCGGGTCTCCTGCTTCCTGCGGCCGCATGCGACGGCTCGCAGCACCGCTAGCATCCATGTCCATGAGCGAAGGAGGAGAGAACGACATGCCCGCAGACCTCGCCGAGGTGCTGGCGTTGCTGCGCTCTCCGCACCAGGCCCATGGTGTGCCCAAGGTCCTGGAGGTGATGGCCAGCCTGCGCCTCAAGGCCCGCCGCGGCCTGCCTGCCACGGCGCCGCTGCGCCGCCAGATCGACTCCGAAGACCTGGTGCAGGACACGGTGGTGGACCTGATGGAAGCCGTGCACCGGTTCCGGGGGACCACCTGGCCCGAGTTCCTTGCCTTCGCCAACGCCGTCCTCGCGCAGCGGACGACGCACCAGCGCCGACGCGCACAGGTGCGAGCGGCCGAACTCTCGCCGGCGCAGAACACCTCGGAGGAGGAACTGCCCGGCGACTCGGCCACGCCCAGCGTGGATGCGGCGCACCTCGAGGACAAGGCCAAGCTCGCGCGCCTCATCGACGCACTGCCCGCGGACCACCGCAGGGTGCTGCGCCTGCGGCTCGAGGGGCTCGACGGCCCGGCGATCGCCCAGCGGCTCGAACTCGGTGAGGACGCGGTGCGCCAACGCCTTTCGCGCGCTCTGGCCATGCTGCGGCAGAACTGGTAAGGGAAGGAACCCGTGGGTCCGGCGCGCAGGGCGCCGGCGGGATGTTCGGAGAGTCGCCTTCCAGGCCGGGGTCCTTCCATGAGCGATCCATCTGCACCGCAGCCGCACCGCGAGGAAGCGGGCTCGGCACGGCCGGATCCCGAGGGCGAGCGCCTCCAGCAGGAACTGGAACAACGGCTCGCGCGCGGCGCGGACCCGCTCGATGCCCTCGCCGACCTGCTCTCGGGTCGCAGCACCGACGAGCACGTCCTCCTGGGGATGCAGGGGGAGACCCTGGGCGGCTACCGACTGGTTGCCGTGATCGGTCGCGGCGGCATGGGCGTGACCTGGCTCGGCCGCGACGCCGCGGGCAACGAGGCCGCCGTCAAGGTGGTGACCGGCCTGCACGGCACGGCAGGGGAGCGCTTCGACAACGAGTGCCGGATCCTCAAGTCCCTGCAGCACGAGGCGATCGTCCGCTACCTCGGGCACGGTGTGCTCGGCGACGGCCGCGGCTTCCTCGTGATGGAACACGTGCGCGGTGTCGACCTGGAGGTCCTCCTCGACGACGCCCTCGAACCGGACCCGCGCACCGACGCAGCCGCGCTGCTCCTCGACGGCTTCGAGGCCCGTGGGCCGCTCGTCCTGCACCAGGGCGCCTACCAGCGCCGCATGCTGCGCCTGCTCGCAGGAGTCGCGGATGCCCTGCACCATGCCCACCAGCAGGGCATCGTCCACCGCGACCTCAAGCCAGCCAACGTGCTGGTGTCCACGGCGCTGGAGCCCACGCTCATCGACTTCGGGTTGTCGCGCGATGCCATGCAGAAGGTCTCGCTGTCGCGCAGCGGGCAGGCCCTCGGCACCCTCGCCTACATGGCGCCCGAGCAGTTCGGTCGCGACCCCGGCAACGTGAGCCCGCGCACCGACATCTATGCGCTCGGACTGATGCTCTACCGGGCGATGACCGGCACGGACCTCCGCGCCGACATGCACGACCTGATGCAGCGCGCGAAGCAACCCTTCCTGCTCGACGCGCGCACGAGCCGGTCGATGCCGGTCGACGTGCAGGCCATCCTGTACCGCTGCCTCGACGCGCGCCCCGAACGCCGCTACCGGGACGCGCACCAACTGGCACTCGACCTGCGGGCTGCCGCAGCCCATGGCACGGTGAGCGTGCGCCGGCCGAGCTGGCTCGAGCTCCACCTGCGGAGTCCCCTCGGAAGGTGGTCGCGCGTCGCGGCGGTGGCTTGCGTCGCAGCCGTCGGGCTCTACCTGTCGTGGCCGAGTGTCCCTTACGCACTCGCCATCCACGCGCTGGATCCGACGATCGCGGTGCAGCTCAACGGGGGCGAACCGCTCAGCCCGCACCGAGGCAGCCTGCCGCTCGAAGGACCCGGAAAGCACGAACTCGCTGTGCGCATCGGCCCGCGCGTGGTCGATCGCGTCACGATCGAGGTGCAGGAAGGGCAGCACACGACCATGCTGCCCTTGCTGCACACCCACGTTCACGTGCGTCCCGCCGGACGGCTCGACAGCACGAGTTCCTTCGTGCAGGTGCGGGATCAGGACGCCCTTGCCCCCAGCTGGATCCAGTTCCTCACCGGCGACATCTTCTCTGCCACGGTGGAGTCGCGGACCATCGACGGATTGCCGCTGCCGTTGTTCCAGGGAGGGCGGCAGTTCTGGTTGCAGGAGGGGGCAGGCGAAGCACTCGAACTCGCAGCTTCTTACGGCAACCTGCGGGAATCGGTGTCCTTCACCACGCGGCCGAACCAGGTCCACGACGTGGTCCTGCTGCCCAAGCAGTTGCTGCACGTCCCCGGCAGGTATCGGCGGACCCTTGCGACCGTGCACTCTCCAGTGCCCGACGGTCTCTCGTTGCGGCTCCAGGGCGCCGTGGCGCACCTCGACCGCAACACGCAGGAGATGAGCAAGATCCAGGATCTGCTGCCGATGGCGATGGCCTGCATCACGCCGCTCGAGGCCGGAGAGCAGCCTGCACTCGCCATCGTCGACATCCTGTTCCCCGAACGGGTGCGCTCGCTCTCCGTCATGTTCCGATCCGGCGCCGACCGGGACGGCGACGTTCAGCTCTCCTAC
>JBEATZ010000155.1:0-3181 GCA_041161695.1 Planctomycetota bacterium
TTCCTCGGACGGCTCGTCCCCGTGACCACGAGCGCCATCGTCGACGGCACCGTGCGCACCGCGCGCTTCTGGGTCGCGCCGGACTGGTTCGGGTTCGGCACCGAGGCGGACTGGTTCCGCATGCCGATGGCGCCGCCGCTCGCGCAGCGCATCGCCGACCGCCTCGACTGCACGCTGCCCACGCGCCGCATGAGCGATGCCATCTGGCAACAGGCAGCCGTGAAGGTGGCGCCGCGGCCCATCTCGCCGAAGGAGCACGACATCTGCTCCGTGGCGCAGTTCCACCGCCACCATGCGATGGTCGAGGCGCAGCTACAGGGCGCGGACCGCGCGCAGCTCGTGGCAGGCGCAAAGAAAGACGTGGTGGTGTCGGCGCTCGTGGCAGCACATCCGCGCCGCGTCGTGATCTACGGCTGGCACCAGCCCGACGGGAAGCCGATCCAGCCGCTGTCGAAGGTGCACGGGTTCGGCCACGTCGACTACAGCCACGGCATCCGGTTCGTGGCGCGCGCCATGGAACTCGACGGTGTTCCCACCACCGTGGCGGCCGTGCTCGCGGACCCGAAGCTGCACGTGCTGCTCAGCGACGAGGGACCGATCGCGGTGACCCGCTACCCCGTGGAGTGAGATTCCGCACCTTGGCCACCGGCACGGCCTGACTGCGCGCCTAGGATGTTTCGCGGAGGAATGCCTTTGGAACAGCTGGCCGTGCTCGTTGCCATCGTGGCGCTCTCAACCCCGGTGGTCGCCCTCGTGGCCTTGCTGCGTGCCAACGCAGCCGGGCGGCGCCTTGCAGAGCTGACCGAACGGCTCCGGCGCATCGAGCGCGTCCTCCACGCCAGCCCTGCCCAGCCCACCGAAGCGCCTGTCGCCGCAGAGCCGCAACCCGTGGTCATGCCCCTGCCAGCGACTGCTGTGCAGCCCGAACCGCAGCAGCAGACACCACCGCCGGTGGCCGAGGCCGCGCCGCCCGCAGCCGCCGTGCCGCCGCCGCTGCCTGCACCCGTTCACGCGGTGTCGCCCCCCGCTGCAGGACCCGGCCTCGAGGCCACCGTCGGCGCGCGCTGGCTCGGCATCGCCGGCGCGATCGCCTTGTTCCTCGGCACGGTGTTCCTGCTCAAGTGGACCATCGACCAGGGCTGGTTCGGCCCGCGCGCGCGCCTCGTCGCCAGCTTCGTGTTCGGTGCGGCACTCTGGCTCGGTGGCCTGCACTGGCGCCACCGATACGCGTGGCTCGGCGCGAGCCTGATGGGCGCGGGCAGCTGCGTGCTCTATGCAGCCGCGTGGGCCGGCGACGTGCTGTGGGACCTCGTGAGCCCGCAGGCGGCATGGACCATCATGCTGGCGGTGACTGCAGGCACGCTGCTCGGTTCGCACCTGCTGCGCCTGCTGCCACTCGCCTTGATCGGCCTGGGCGGCGGCTTCCTCGCTCCTTGGCTCGTGCAACTGCAGGCAGACAGTCCCACGGGGCTGCTCGGCTGGAGCTCGGTGCTGGCCGTTGCCGCCGCCTGGCTGCGTGGGCGCCACGGCTGGGGATCGGTGCTGCTGCTCGCGGCGATTGGAACGGCTCTCCATGCCATCGGCTGGACCGCGGTGCGCGGCACCCACGACACGCTGGTGCAGGCATGGGCCGCCGGCTTCGCGGCGCTCGTGCTGGCAGCCGGCCCGCTCCGTCAAGTGCTGCGCGTACAGGCGTTGCCGGGACTCGATGCCGCTGCCGCCGCTGCGGCTGCGGGCGCATGGCTGCTGCTTGCCGTGATGGCCGAGGACCGTGTTGCCGGCTGGATCACCTGCACGCTCGCTTGCATCCTCGCGTGCGCCTTTGGGGCATCCGCACTGCGGCACCAGCGCACGCTGCCAGCGGATGCCGCAGGACGCGACGGCATGTGGCTGCCGGCGGGCCTGCTGCTGCTCGCGTCAACGCCGTTTGCCTTCGAGGGCCACGGACTCGCCATCGGCCTCGGCATCAACGCAGTCGTGCTGGGACTGCTTGCGCTGTCCACCAGGTCGATCGCGCTCACCGTGCTCGCCGCGCTGGCGCTCGGACTCGCCGCCTGGGTCGGCGCACTCGACCGCTGGGATCCCGGCATGTGGCCGCAGGCACAGTTGCCGGACTGGGCGCAATGGACGAACAGCCAGTTCCTCACCGAACTGCTGCTGGTCGCGTTGTGCGGCTTCGTGCTGCGAGCGGCTGCGCGCCGCAGCCATGCCGTGCTCGCCGCTGCCGCGGGCATCGCCGGGGGTGTGCTGCTCTGGCAGGGCACGGCTGGTGAGTGGATCACGACCCTCGAACCCCACGCGTGGCCGGAGCTGCCAGACAGCCTCATCACGAGCATCGCATGGGCGCTGGGCGGGGTCCCTGTCGTGGTGGCGCTCGGCATGGCCGGCGCGCGCGGCACGTGGGGCGCGCCGGTGTGCGCCGTCACCTGCGGCGCCATGCTCTTCCCCACGTTGCTGGGCGGCACCGAGTTCCTCGACCAGCGGCTGCACCCATCCAGCTGGCTGCTGCAGTACGTGCTGCTGCTGCTGCCCGTGCTCGCGGCCATGTGGAGCGGCATGCGCACCCGCAGCACCCCCCCACGCACGTGGACGGCGCTGCTCGGGAGCCCGGTGAGCTGGAGTTTCGCCCTCGCGCTGCTGCTCGCAGGCGCCGCCTTCGACGAGATGGCGCCGCTCGCAGGCAAGCTGTTCGCGGTTGCCGTGATGCTGCGCGGCGTCGCCTTCCTGGCTGTCGACCGAACGGTGCCGTGGACGGGCATCGCACAGTGCGTTCCCGTGCTCGGCGCGCTGCCGCTCGCAACCGCCGGCCTCCTCGACCTGCTGGGCGCCCCGTGCCCTGCCCATGCAACGCCGGACCAGCCCACCGCAGCGCTGCCGCTCGGGCTCACGTTCGTGCTGCCTCCCGTGCTTGCCGCCATCTGGCTCCACCGCACCTCGCCATCGCGGCGCGCGCCGCTGTGGATCTCGGGCATCGCCTCGGTGCTTGCACTCGTTGCCGTGAAGGAAGCCGAACTCCCGGGGTGGCAGGCGCCCGTGGCACTCGTGGCCCCGTGCACCGCAGCCTGCCTGCTGCTGCTCGCCATCGCCGGACCTGGCACGCTCCGCGGCTCGTTGCGTGCGGCCTTCAGCCCCATGTCAGCACTCTCGGCCATGCTCGCCGTGCTCTCCGCGGAAGCCTGGC
>JBEATZ010000185.1:0-4979 GCA_041161695.1 Planctomycetota bacterium
GCCATCGTCCTCAGCAACGGCCTGCAGACCATCATCCCCTGACACGGGGGTGATCGGTCCGGGCGGTGCGGTCGGCGCTTCCGCCGCGGGATGTGTACCTCCGGGTCCGAGGGCGCAACCGTGCCCTCGGGGCGCGTCGATCCGGTTGGATTTTTGCGGGAAGCGGGTGGGCTTTCTGCATACTGTTTTGCCTCCAAACACGCCCCCTCCGCAACGAACCCGTTGGCTGCGCAGATGAGCACCCAGACCACCCCCCAGACGGCCCGACTGACGATTGGCGATCGCGAGATCGACCTGCCCGTCATGGTCGGCTCCGAAGGCGAGATCGCCATCGACATCCGACAGCTCCGCGCCAAGACCGGCTGCATCACCTACGACCCCGGTCTGGGCAACACGGGTGCGACCAACAGCAAGATCACCTTCCTCGACGGCGAGCAGGGCATCCTGCGCTACGCCGGCTACCCGATCGAGGAACTCGCGCAGAAGAGTTCGTTCGTCGAGACGATGTGGCTGCTGCTCCACCAGGAGCTGCCCACGGCGCAGCAGCTCGCGCAGTTCTCGCACGAGCTGACGTACCACTCGATGCTGCACGAGGACCTCAAGCAGCTCTTCGGCAGCCTGCCGAAGACCGGCCATCCGATGGCCGTGTGCGCGGCCGCCGTCGGTGCGCTGTCGACCTTCTACCGCGACACCAACTCCACGGACGAGAAGAGCAACTGGATCAGCTGCATCCGCCTGCTGGCCAAGATGCCGACGATCGCTGCCTACAGCTACAAGCACAGCATCGGGCAGCCGTTCATGTACCCGCGGAACGACCTCTCCTACACCGCGAACCTCATGCACATGATGTTCGCGACGCCGTGCGAGAAGTTCGAACCCAACCCGGTGATGGCGCGGGCGCTCGACCTGCTGCTCATCCTGCACGCGGACCACGAGCAGAACTGCTCGACCAGCACGGTGCGCACCGTCGGCAGCTCGCACGCCAACCTGTTCGCCTCGGTGTCGGCCGGCATCAGCGCCCTGTGGGGCCCGCTGCACGGCGGCGCCAACCAGGAAGTGATCGAGATGCTGATCTCGATCCGCGATGGCGCCCGCAGCGCCAAGCAGTTCATGGAGCTCGCCAAGAAGAAGGACAGCGGCGTGCGCCTGATGGGCTTCGGCCACCGCGTCTACAAGAACTACGACCCGCGCGCGCTCATCCTCAAGCAGGCATGCCACGAGGTGCTGGGCCAGCTCGGTCGCAAGGACCCGCTGCTGGAGATCGCGCAGGAGCTGGAGCAGCTCGCGCTCTCCGACTCGTACTTCGTCGACCGCAAGCTCTACCCCAACGTCGACTTCTACTCGGGCATCATCTACAAGGCGCTCAACATCCCCGTGGAGCTGTTCACGGTGTTCTTCGCCCTCGGCCGCATGCCCGGCTGGATCTCGCAGTGGCTGGAGTTCCACCGCGACCCCGACGCGCGCATCACGCGTCCACGCCAGGTCTACCAGGGCGCCACCAAGCGGGCCTACGTCCCGCTCGAGAAGCGCTGAGCGAGCGCCTGCGCGCCGCATGGTCCGCATCTTCGGCGTGCTCAACCTGACCCGGGACTCGTTCTCGGACGGCGGGCTCTACCTCGAGACCGACAAGGCCGTGGAGCACGGCCTGCAGCTGGTGGCCGACGGCGCCGACGTCATCGACGTGGGCGCCCAGTCCTCGCACCCCGATGCGCAGGACGTGCCAGCCGACGAGGAGGTCCGCAGGCTCGTGCCGGTGGTGGACCTGCTGCTCACCTCGGGTGCCCGCGTGAGCGTCGACACCACCAGGCCGCTCGTGATGCTGGCCATGCAGCAGTTCGGCGTGCACGTGATCAACGACGTGAACGGCATGCGCGACCCGCAGGCGGTGGCTGCCGTGGCGGCCGGCCGCTGCGAGGTGGTGGTCATGTTCTCGCGTTCGCCCGATGCGCGCGCGCACCGCATGGCGGGCGCCACCGAGGGCCTGCTCGACGCCATGTGCGCGTTCTTCGCCGACCGCGTGCAGGTCCTCGAGGCCGCGGGCGTGGGCCGCGAGCGCATCGTGCTCGACCCGGGCATGGGCTTCTTCCTCGGGGACACGCCCGAACCGAGCCTGCACGTGCTGCGCCACCTGCGCGTACTGCAGGAGCGCACCGGCATGCGCGTCATGGCCGCGCCTTCCCGCAAGTCGTTCCTCGGCGCCGTCACCGGCCGTGGCGTGCACGAGCGCGGTGCGGCCACCCTCGCGGCCGAGCTGTGGGCCGTGGACCAGGGCGTCCATGCCATCCGCACCCACGACGTGCGCGCGTTGCGCGACGCGCTGGCGGTGCGGCAGGCCATCGCAGGGGCGCCGTGATCCCGCTGCGCGACGACAACCGCGCCAACCGCAGCCCGGTGGTCACGTGGCTGCTGGTGGCCGCATGCTTCGTCGTGTTCCTGCTGCAGCTGCGCGGCGGTGCCGACGAGCCAGGGTTGTACGAGGAGTACGGGATGATCCCGGCGCGCGTCACCAGCCCGGAGGCGACCGTCATGGTGCCCTACCGCGAGCAGGTGATGACGCCGCGCGGCCCGCGCGCGGTCGAGGGCGAACGCCTCGCCAAGCCCTCGGCCGTGCCAGCCTGGCTCACCGTGCTCACGTGCATCTTCCTGCACGGCGGCTGGCTGCACCTGATCGGCAACATGTGGTTCCTGTGGATCTTCGGCGACAACGTCGAGGACCGCTTCGGCAGGCTCGGCTACCTCGTGCTGTACCTCGGCAGCGGCATCGCCGCGAGCCTCACGCACTGGCTCAGCGAGCCCACGTCGCCGGTGCCCACGGTGGGCGCGAGCGGCGCGGTTGCAGGCGTGATGGGTGCGTACCTCGTGCTCTACCCGCGCGCGAGGGTGCTGGCGCTGCTGCCCATCGGCTTCTTCATCACGACCGTGGTGGTGCCGGCCTTCGTGTTCCTGCTGATCTGGTTCGCGATCCAGTTCGTGCAGGGTTCCATGGCCGCCATGGGCGGCGAGGCCGGCGGCGTCGCGTGGTGGGCCCATGTGGGCGGCTACGTGGTGGGCGCGGGCCTCGCTCTGCTGCTGCGCGCGACCGATCACCTGCGCCCCGCGCCCGTGCACGTCGAACTGCAGGGCCGCGGCCTGCGCCGCCGCCCGCGCGACTGACGGTTTGCCTGCGCGACGGACGGCTGCGCGCCAGACGGTCTGCCTGCAGGCACGCACCGACGCTACGCTCCCGCCATGCACGCGCGTGTTGCCGCCCTGTTGCCGTTGCTCGCTGCCATCCCCTGGCTCGCGGCTCAGGCACCGGCCACCGCGCCCAAGCCGGTTGCGCCCAAGACCGCCACGGCGCCCGCTGCCACGGCCCCTGCCACAGATGCGCCCATGGAACTCGGCTTCCCGGCCGCGTGGTCCACGGCCGAGGTGGGTGAGGGCGTGGTGCTGCACCGGCGCATCTTCGAGGCCCTCGAGGACAGGCCGCAGGCCGTGGCCGTGCTCGTGGTCGAGGCCCAGCGCGCCGAGGTCACCCTCGAACTCGCGATCCCCGGCAAGCTGCGGCGCACCTCGGCGGTCGCCACCGAGCGCGGTGCGCTCGCGGCCGTGAACGGCGGCTTCTACCTCGCCGACACCTCGCCGCGCGGCCGGCGGCGCCTCGCGGGCAAGGAAGTCGTCGCGGGGTCGGGCGGCAGCATCGCCACGGTGGGCTGGGCGCGCGAGGGCGCCGTGTCCTTCGGCGGCTCGCAGGACGCCTTTGCGGGTTGCGACGACGTCATGGAGGCAGGCCCCATGGTGCTGGTGCGCTCGAAGGTGCGGCCCGGCGGCGAGAAGCAGCGCACCGTGCGCCACCCGCGCACCGTGCTGGGGACCCGCAAGGACGGCACCCTCGTGCTGGCAGCCGTCGACGGCCGCAACGCCAGGGCTGCGGGCATGACCTTCTCCGACCTCGGCAGGCTCATGCTCGCGCTCGGCTGCACCGATGCCATCAACCTCGACGGCGGCGGCTCCACGACCATGTGGACGCGCGCCGAGGGCGTCGTCAACCACCCTTGCGACGACAAGGTGTTCGATGCGGCGGGCGAGCGGGCGGTGGCCGATGCCGTGCTGGTGCACGCGCCCGCGGTGGTGGTGCTCGACGACGAGTTGGCGCACGTCGCGCCCGAAGGGGCCTTCGCGCGCGTCACCGCCAGGGCCGCGTTGGGCGGCAGCCACCTGCTGGCGAAGGACGGCCGCGCGGCCGAGGTGACCTGGACCACGGCCGTGCCGCGGCCGGGGCGCTATGCCGTGTTCACGCGCGACCTCGGCAGCGCCGCAGGCGGCCTCGCCTGGAACGTGCCCCCTGCCCGCGCGGGCCCTGCCGCGCCCGAGGGCTGGAAGCTCGTGGGGGCCGTCGAAGTGGCCGAAGGCAAGTTGCTCACCGTGCGCGCGAGCGGTAGCGCAGGGGCGCGCATGGCGGTGGATGCACTGCGCCTGCGCGAGTTGTAGTGGCGAAGCCTAGGCCTTCTTCGGCCCCGCCTTCGCCGGCTCCTTCTTCTTCTGCCACGCGTCCTTCAGCGTGACCGTGCGCAGGAACACCACCTTGCCCGGCTTGCTGTCCTTGGTGTCGACCACGAAGTAGGCGAGGCGCTCGAACTGGAACTGCTCGCCGGGCTTCGCCTCGGCCAGCGAGGGCTCCAGCCTGCAATGGGAGAGCACCACGAGGGAGTTGGGGTTGAGGAACTCCATCATGTCCTTCCCCTCGTGGCCCAGCGGGTCCGGGTCGGTGAACAGGTGGTTCACGAGGCGCACCTCGGCATCCACGGCATGGGCCACGGACACCCAGTGGATGGTCGCCTTCACCTTGCGGCCATCGGGCGCGTTGCCGCCCTTGGTGAGCGGGTCGTGGGTGCAGCGGATCTCCGTCACGCGGCCGGATGCATCCTTCACCACGGACGTGCACTTCACGAAGTAGCCCGAGCGCAACCGCACCTCGCGACCGGGCGCGAGGCGGAAGA
>JBEATZ010000157.1:0-2929 GCA_041161695.1 Planctomycetota bacterium
CCACGTAGCAGCCGGGGCCTTCGAGCGTGCGGCCGCCCAGGGCGACCTGCGCGCCTTCGGCGATGCCCTTGCCGATGTAGTCCAGGACACGGGCCTGCTGCCGCGCGTTGACCACCGGGCCGAGCGTCGTTTCCGGGTCGAGCGGGTCGCCGTTCCGATAGGCCGCGGGTGCCTTGGCGATGAAGCGCTCGGTGAACTCGCCGATGATGGCCTTGTCCACCAGCAGGCGCGAACCGGCACTGCACACCTGTCCCGTGTTGCCGAAGATGCCGTAGATGGCGTACTGGACAGCGCGATCCAGATCTTCCAGATCCGCCAGGAAAATCTGCGGCGACTTGCCGCCGCATTCCAGACTGACGCGCTTCATGTTCGAGCGGCCCGAGTACTCCAGCATCCGCTTGCCGGTGACGGTGGAGCCGGTGAAGGAGATCTTGGCCACGTCGTTGTGCAGGGCCAGGGGCTCGCCGGCCACGGCGCCGTAGCCGTTCACCACGTTGAACACGCCCGGCGGACCACCCGCCTCGACGAACAGTTCCGCCAGCAGCAGCGCCGAGAGGGGCGACTGTTCCGCCGGCTTCAGCACCACGGTGTTGCCGGCGGCCAGGGCCGGCGCCACCTTCCAGGCCGTCATCATCAGCGGGTAGTTCCAGGGCACGATGCAGCCGACCACGCCCAGCGGCTCGCGCAGCGTGTAGTGGAAGGCTTCACGGGCGGTGTTCGTGACCGAACCCTGCACCTTGTCGATCAGTTCGCCGAAATAGCGGAAAGTGAGCGAGGCCTGCGGCACGTCCACCCCGGTCATCTCGCGCACCGGCTTGCCCATGGCGAGCGTGTCGAGCAGGGTGAACCGGGCGGTGCTGGCGTCGATCAGGTCCGCGAAGCGGGCCATGACGGCCATGCGATCGCGCGGGGCGAGCTTGCGCCAGCGACCGTCGGCATGGGCCTGGCGGGCGCTCTCGACGGCCCGGTCGACGTCGGCGGCATCGCCGGCGGCCACTTCGCACAGGGGCTGGCCCGTGGCCGGGTTCACCAGGGTGAAGCGGCGGTTGCCGGGGGCCACCTGGGTGCCGTCGATGAAGTGGCCGGTGTCGAACCGGAGCGAGGCCGCCAGCGCCTGCCACTCGGCCAGCGTCCGGGGTACGGGATTGGAGTTGCTCATGCGCGCCAGTATGCCGCAGAAATCCGCTGCGAACCCCCTGACGAAACTGCCTTGCCAGCCATAAAATTTTGGACCTCGGTGAATTATTTTTTCGCCGCCCCGCAGGCGGCTGTGCGAGGCTTGCCCCATGAGCGACACTCCCACTTCCGCCCGCCGTCCCTCCGGACGCGATGCCCGCCGCGCTGCCCGCGCCTCGGCCCTGCCTGACCACCTCCGCCCGGTCCACCCGGGCATGGAGAGCGGCCGTTACAAGCCGCTGTCGGACCACGACATCCAGCAAATCCACCAGACGGCGCTCCGCCTGCTGGAGGAAGTGGGTCTCGCGGATGCCCCGGAAACGGGTGTCGAGATCCTCACCAGGGCCGGTTGCACGCTGACGGACACCGGTCGCCTGCTGTTCCCGCGCGCGTTGGTGGAGGACACCCTCGCCAAGGCCGGCCGCCGCTTCAAGCTGCACGCGCAGGACCCGCGCTTCGACCTCGAGCCCTGGGGCAAGAAGACCTACTACGGCACCGCCGGCGCGGCCGTGAACATGGTCAACTACGACGGTACCTACCGCGAGTCCACCATCCAGGACCTCTACGACATCGGTCGCATCGTCGATCGCATGGAGCACATCCACTTCTTCCAGCGCGCCGTGGTGCCGCGCGACATCCCCGACCCGTTCGAGATGGACTTCAACACCTGCTACGCCTCGGTGTCGTCGACCACCAAGCACGTCGGCAGCAGCTGGGTGATGCCGGAGCACGTCGAGGCCTCGCTGAAGATGCTGCATGCCATCGCCGGGGGCGAGGACAAGTGGCGCGAGCGGCCGTTCGTCAGCCAGTCGAACTGCTTCGTGGTGCCGCCGATGAAGTTCGCCACCGACGCCTGCCGTTGCCTCGAGGTGGCGGTGCGCGGCGGCATGCCCATCCTGCTGCTCTCGGCCGGTCAGGCCGGCGCGACGGCGCCGGCGGCGCTGGCCGGTGCACTGGCGCAGGAAGTGGCGGAGTGCCTCGCGGGCCTGGTGTACGTGAACGCGATCAGCCCGGGCCATCCGGCCATCTTCGGCACCTGGTGCTTCGTCTCGGACCTGCGCACCGGTGCGATGTCCGGTGGCAGCCCCGAGCAGGCGCTGCTCTCCGCGGCAGCGGGCCAGATGGCCCACTTCTACGACCTCACCGGCGGCACTGCCTCCGGCATGACGGACTCGAAGGTGGCGGACGGCCAGGCGGGTGCCGAGAAGGCGCTCAACCATGCGCTGGTCGGCAACGCCGGCGCCAACCTCATCTACGAATCGGCCGGCATGCATGCCAGCCTGCTGGGCTACTCGCTCGACAGCCTGATCATCGACAACGACATCATCGGTGCCTCGCAGCGCACCATCAAGGGCATCGTCGTCGACGAAGAGCGCCTGTCATTCGACGTCATCAAGGACGTCTGCCTGAATGGCCCCGGCCACTACCTGGGCTCGGACCAGACCCTGCAGCTGATGCAGACGGAATACATCTACCCGGGCATCGGCGATCGCCGCAGCCCCGGTGACTGGATCGACAACGGCTCCATGGACGTCCTGCAGCGTGCGCATCAGAAGGTCGAGGAGATTCTCTCCTCCCACTTCCCGTCCCATGTTGCCGAGGAAGTGGACGCGGCCATCCGCGCCGAATTCCCGGTGAAGCTGCCACGCGCGGCGATGAAGCCGCGCGGCCAGGGCTGAGGAGCCGCGACCATGGCCCTTCCGAACCACGCCAGCGTCGTGATCGTCGGTGGCGGCGTCGCCGGCTGCTCCAC
>JBEATZ010000227.1:0-2910 GCA_041161695.1 Planctomycetota bacterium
CCAGCATCCACACCTCGCGGTGGAACACCTTGATGCCGCCGTCCCACGGCATGCGGTCGGGGAAGTTGGCGCCGCCTGCCGCGAGCACGGCCTGCCTGCCGTCCGGCAGCCGGACCGCCACAGCTGCCATGCCTGCGCGACCGTTTGCATCCGGCAGGGCCGGCAGTGCATCGCCCGGTCGCAGGGTCACCTGCGCCATGGCACTGGCGCCGAGGAGCACGAGGACTGCGGGAATGCGCGCGGACACGATGCACGGAGTGTCGTGCCGCGGTGACGGCGGCACCAACCGATTCCTGCGCTCCCATGCAGTACCTGCGCGGGCTAGAGTGCGCGCGATGACCCCGCAGGTCGGCATGCCACGTGTGCTCCTCGTCGAGGACGAGTCCTCGCTGCGACGCGTGCTCTCGCTCGAACTCGGGCGGATGGGCCAGCACGTCGATGCGGTGCCCGATGCCAACGACATCACGGCCGTGCTGGAGCGCACCATGCCCGACATGGTGCTGCTGGACCTCAACCTCCCCGGCATCGGCGGCATGGATGCCCTCGCGCGGATCCACGCCAGCGACCCCGAGCTGCCGGTGGTGGTGTTCACCGCCCACGGCACGGTGGCGCTCGCGGTCCAGGCCATGCAGCAGGGCGCGTACGACTTCCTCACCAAGCCGGTGAGCCTCGACGTGCTGGAACAGACGGTGCGGCGCGCGCAGGAACACGGCAGGCTGCTGCGCGAGAACCGCGTGCTGCGGCTGGCAGCGGCCCACGGCGCCGCCGGCGCAGCGATCGTCGCCGCCCGCAGTGCCGTTGCGCTGCGGCTCGACCAGCAGGTGGATCGCATCGCGCGCGCGAGCCAGCCGGTGCTCATCACCGGCGAGAGCGGCACCGGCAAGGAACTGGTCGCGCGCAGGCTGCACACGGGATCCGACCGCTCGGCCAATCCGTTCGTGGTGGTGCACTGCGGTGCGATCCCGCGCCAGCTCATCGAGAGCGAGCTCTTCGGCCACAAGCGCGGCGCGTTCACCGGCGCGGACCAGAAGCGCGAGGGACTGTTCGAGGCGGCAGACGGCGGCACGCTGTTCCTCGACGAGATCGGCGAGCTGCCGCTCGACCTGCAGCCGGCGCTGCTGCGTGCGGTGCAGTTCGGCGAGATCCGCCCGGTCGGCAGCGACGAGGTGCGCAAGGTGGACGTGCGCGTGGTCGCCGCCACGCACCGCGACCTGCGTGCGCGGGTGGCCGACGGCAGCTTCCGGCAGGACCTCTACTACCGGCTGGCCGTGCTCGAGGTCGAGGTGCCGCCGCTGCGCGAGCGCAAGGAGGACATCCCGGCGCTGGCGCGCGCGTTCCTGGTGCGCGAGGCCGCGCGCGCGGGGCGGCCGCTGCGCTTCGACGACGGCGCGGTCGAGCGCCTCACGCGCCACGACTGGCCCGGCAACGTGCGCGAACTGGAGAACGCGATCGTGCGGCTCTCGGTGCTCGCCGACCGCGAGACCGTCGGCGCGGCGGAGGTCGAGTACCTCGTCTTCGGTTCGAGGCCACAGGCCGTGGCGGCAGGCTCGGCGCTGCCCACCCTCGACCTGCACGAACTGGAGACGCTGGCGATCCGCGCCGCCATGGCGCAGCACGGCGGCAACAAGCCGAAGGCCGCTGCCGAGCTCGGCATCGCGCTCAAGACGCTCTACAACAAGCTCGCGGCGCTCGACGGCAGCAGGTCCGACCCGGAGTCCTGACGCGCGTCAGAACTGCAGCAGCAGGAACTCGCTGCAGAACCCGGGGCCCATGGCCAGCATGAGGCCCAGTTCGCCGGGAGCGCCGGCGTTGGTGCGCAGCGTCTCCTCGAGGATCATCAGCACCGAGGCGCTCGAGAGGTTGCCTGCGCGCGCGAGGCTGCGCCAGCTGCAGGCGAGGTCGGCATCGGTGAGGCCGAGACCCTGCTGCATGCCCTCGAGGACCTTGGGGCCACCTGGGTGCGCGATCCAGCGCTTCACGTCCGCACGCGTCCTGCCCTGGCTGGCGAGGAACGCATCGGCGTCCTTGGGCAGCTGCGTGCGCGCGACTTCGGGGACCTGTGCGGAAAGGATGATGCGGAAGCCGTGGGCGCCGATGTCCCAGCCCATCACGTCCTCGGTGTCGGGATAGAACACCGATTGCGTGGCGAGCACCCTGGTGCCCGCGGCAGGGTGTTCGTCGCCCACGACCACGGCAGCTGCGGCGCCGTCGCCGAACAACCCCGTGCTGATGAGGTTTGCCACCGACAGGTCGCGCGGCTGGAGCGTGAGCGAGCAGAGCTCGATGCACAGCACCACGGCCACGCCCTTGCGGTACCCGCGCACGAAGTCGGCGGCACGCGACACGGCGGCGGCGCCGGCGACGCAGCCGAGGCCGAACATCGGGATGCGCTTCACGTCGTTGCGGAAGCCCACGCGCTGGATGAGTCGCGAGTCGACGGACGGGCTCACCACGCCGGTGACCGTCGAGAAGAAGATGGCGTCCACCTCGTCGGCACGGATGCCGGCGCGCTGGAGGGCGCCACGGACGGCCTGCTCGCCGAGTTCCAGTGCACTGCGCAGCCACGCGGCGTTCGTGGCCGTGAAGTCGGCGAGCCCTGCGTACTGCTCCAGCGGCAGCGCGAGGTACCGGCCCTCCACGCGCGTGTTCTGGTGCAGGGAGCGCAGCCGGTCGGCCACGCGCGGGTCACCAAAGGCGTTGACGAGGTAGTCCGTCAGCACGGACTGGGGATACCAGTGCTCGGGAAAGGCGGAAGCTGCTGCAGCGATCTTCAACGAAAGGTCCTGGGGAGGAAGTACGGCACCACACGACGATAGTCACGGAAGCGGGCGCCGAACATCGCTTCCCAACGAGCCTCCTTGAGCAGGGGGCCGAGCACGCAATAGGCAGTCCAGGGGACGGTGAGCCCGA
>JBEATZ010000232.1:0-4779 GCA_041161695.1 Planctomycetota bacterium
TGGGTCGCGATCGGCTGTGCCGCGCTCGGCGTCGCGCTGTTGGTGGCAGAACTCGGCCACCTGCCGTGGATCGCCCTCGTGCTCTCCATGAGCTGGGGCGCCTACAGCCTCATGCGCAAGCGCTCGCGGCTCGACTCCACGGCCGCGCTGTCCGTCGAGACGCTGCTGCTCTCGCCGCTGGCCGTGGGCTGGCTGCTCTGGGCCGAGGCACAGGGCACGGGCACCCTCGGCCATGCCGACCTCTCGACCCACCTGCTGCTCGCAAGCGCCGGCATCATCACGGCCGTGCCGCTGCTGCTCTTCGCCTACGGCGCCCAGCGCATCCGCCTCGCCACGCTCGGGTTGCTGCAGTACGTGTCGCCGAGCGCACAGCTCGTGCTCGGCATCGCGCTCTACGGCGAACCCTTCACCACCGGTCGCGCGGTGAGCTTCGCGTTCATCTGGCTCGGCCTCGTGGTCTACACGGTCGACAACCTCTGGCTGCAGCGGCGCCGCGGCTGAAGCGCACGACGCGCCACCAAAGCAACGCGGCCGCGATCCGCACCAGGCGAACCGCGGCCGCGTTGCTGTAGACGCAGTCGGTCAGAGCTGGCCGACCAGCATCACGAGCGCGTTGCTGGTGATGGCGCCCAGCGGCGTGAGGGGCGGGCTCCAGGTCGAGGACTGTGCCACCACCAGCACGCCCACGAGCGACGCGGTGTTGGGCACCGTCAGCGGCATGCTGTAGCTGCTGCCCGGGGCGAGGAACAGGTAGGTGTTGCCGCCCACGGTGTGGTTGAAGCAGCCGGGCATGCCGATCGCCGTCAGGTCCTGCGGCGGCGTGGCCTGCTGCAGCGCGAGCACCAGCGAACCGAACGGCGAGCCGGCCGGGACGTTGGTGGTCGTGAGCGACATGGTCGCACCGAGCACCGGACGGTCGCCGGTGGCAAGCGTGAGCGGCGCCACGGTCTGCGCGCAGAGCGTGAAGCCCGCGGGCACGACAGCCGAGAGGTCGCTGCCGCCCGGATCGGTCATGGAACCCGCCGGCTTGTAGCCGACGAGGAAACCGTTGCCGCCCGTGCCCATGGTCTGCCACACGAGGTCGACCTGGCCGCTCGGCAGGAACTGGTACTGGAACGTGCTCAGGCTCGTGGCGTTGCCGTAGGAAGGCACGGCGTTCCAGGTGATCAGCACGCGCGACGCATTGCTGTCGACGAGCACGCGGCCCGTGGTGCCGGAGCCCACCGGGTTGTAGTCGTGCCAGCCCGCGGACCAGCAGGGGTTGGCGAAGCCCATGAAGCCGCCGCCGCTCGGGGTGTAGCTGGTGCCGTTGCTGCCCACGGACACGAAGCCGTTGGAGCAGACCTGCAGGGCGTTCGTGGTGCCGCCCGGGTACGGGAAGCTGAACGGCAGGGTGACGGTGGCCTCGCTGTCGTCGGTGAGGGCGAGCGCGGTGCCGACGGGCGGCACGAACGCGGCCGTACCGCTCGACACGGCGTAGCCGTTGCCGTTGGGCATCATGCGCATGCGGCCGTTGTTCATGTCGAAGCCGCCGGTGCCGAACGACTCGTACACGGCAGGCGTGCACTGGCCGCAGGCCGAGCCCACGGAGGCGACGCTCGCCACCGAGGTGCCGCCGGGCACGCGCGCGGTGACCGCGACGGTGAGCGCCCCTGCGCCCGGACGCGCTTCGTCGATCAGCACGCCGCCCTGGCCGGGCGGGATGTTGCAGTCGAACCAGAAGTTGTAGAGGTTGTTCCAGTTCAGCGGGTTGTTGGCCGCGGCTGCGAACACGATCTCGTTGCCGACGCGCGAGCCGGTCCAGTCGTTGAGCGCATTGGTGTCGGGGTCGCGGAAGCCGAGGTTGGTCACCACGGCATTGGGTGCGCACGGGATGCGCAGCTGCGCGCCACCGCGGCTGTTGTCGAAGTTGTGGACCGCGTACTCGTAGTGGTACTGGCCGTTGCCCAGCGCGGTGACGTTCACGGCGACGTAGAACGTGCCGTCGTCGTTGCCGTTCTTGCCGCTGCCGATCGTGGCGCCCTGCCAGTGCTGCAGGATGGTGCCGTGGATCTGGCCCACGGAGTTGTTGGCGAAGCTCCACGACGAGCCGTTCCAGCTCGGGTTGAAGCCGCGCGACGCGAGGTTGTCCCAGCGGTTGGCGGATGCCTCACCCTGGTGGATGAGGTGGATGCCGTAGAAGTAGCGGGCGCCCTGCACCAGCAGGTCCGCCTCGCGCACGGTCACGCGGTTCTTCACCGCGTCCATGGCGGAGACCATGGCGTTGCTCAGGCTGCGGGCACCGTCGGTGAGTGCCGTGCCGGAGACCTGAGGGTCGCCGCGGTCGAAGTAGCTGCCCACCGGCTGCCACGTGCCGAGCCACGGATCGATTTCCTCGGGAGGGCCGAGCCAGTAGCGGTCGCCGTTGTTGCCGGCGCCATAGGTGTCGGAGCAGTTGAGGCCCATGAGCGATCCGGTGCCCGGGTTCACGCACGAGCCGCAGGCGCCGCTGAAGTTGGTCGAGGTGAAGGCGTGCTTCACGTACGACCAGTCGTTGATCTGCACCATGCGCCCGCCGGACTCCCGCGTGATCATGAAGCCGAAGGTCGGGTGGTTGCCCTGCATCGCCGCGTACCAGGGGATGTTGACGCTGCCCGGGTTGCACATCGTGTTGAGCATCGACATGCCCACCTCGCCGCCGGGATGCGCGGCGCCGCGGCGGCCCCAGTAGGTGAGGTCGTTGACCTCGGAGAGCCTGCCATCGAGGCCGGCGACGACGTTGGCCTGCGCGAGCAGGCCCGGGACCGCGGAGAGAACGAGCGCGAGAGGGAGCAGACGCTGCATGATTTACTCCGGACAGAAAAGGACGCCTTCCCCGGACGTACCGAGGAGCACGCGGGAGAATCTGGGCCGGGGAAGCCTACCAAGGTCCCGTGGCGTGGGAAGGTCCTGATCAGCGCGATGACGGAGCACCGCATCGGCGCGTCTCGATTCGGTGCTGCGGGCGCGATCCCCGGATTTCGACAGGTTGACGGAACCAAATCCTTGGGACTTACTTCTCACAGCTGCGCGAACGCTCGGCGCATGCCCCGGAGGGTCCGGGGCCGCTGGCAAGCGCCTCACCTGCAGAACCAAACCATGCGTCTACCCATTCTCCTGACCTCTGCTCTCCTCGCAGCGCCTGCGCTGATGGCGCAGCAGCTCTCCGAAGTCGAACCGAATGACACCGTGGCACAGGCCAACGCGCTCGCCATCGGCAACCAGCTGAACGCCAACTTGGTGGCTGCCGAGGCCGACTGGTACACGTTCACCACCACGGCCGCGGGCTACGTGTACATCTACACGAACGGCCTCGACACGCGCTTCGAGCTGTACGACGCAACCGGCACGACGCTGCTCGGCCTCGATGACGACGGCCGCGGCTCTGCCAACGCCTTCTGCAGCTTCCTGGCCGTCAACCTGCCCGCTGGCACCTACACCCTGAAGGTCTTGGGCTACAGCGCCACGACCACCGGTCTCTACTCGATCGACCTCTCCGTGTTCGCCCCCAAGGGCTTCACGGGCATCGAAGTCGAGCCCAACGAGTCGGTCGCCACGGCCACGCCGGTGGTGATCCCCGCGGGCGGCGCCCAGATCGACGCCTCGCTGGCCGCCCCGACGGTGCAGCTGAGCGACGTGGTCCTCGCCGGTTCGACGACGACCGTCATCAACGCCACGGCCGCCCTGACCGCAGCCGCCTACACGACCGCGGTCACCGGCTACGGCCGCTACTACGTCAAGTTCACGAGCGGCGTGAACGCTGGCCTGATGCGCCAGATCAGCTCCAACACCGCCACGGCGATCACCTGCACGGCCTTCACCACGGCTCCCGCCGCCGGTGACACCTACGATGTCGTGCTCGTCGACGTCGACTACTACCAGATCACCCTGGCCCAGCAGTCGGGCCTCTGGTTCCAGGTCAACGAGGGTGACGCACCCTTCGTCTGGGGCCACCGCTACGAGGTCTACGATGCCGCAGGCGTGCCCGTGCTCGCCTCCAGCACGACGGCACCAGCGTTCGGCACCAACGCCGGCAACTCGTCGAGCCTGAGCGCCCGCACCAGCCAGATCCGCGTCTGGCCCGCCGGCACCTACAACATCGCGATCCGTCCGCCGGCAGCGCCCTTCGTCGCGCCCTACGACGTGCGCACCACGGGCAAGTACCGCCTCGAGGTCTTCGAACTCAAGATGTACACGGGCTCCACGGCCGCCGAGGTCGAACCCAACAACTCGGTCGTCACGGCCACCCCGCTGAACCCCGGTGACGTGGGCACGGGCAGCTTGACCAACACCACCGGTGCAGACCCGTCCGACATCTGGGGTCCGTTCGTCATCACCAAGCCCGCGACGATCATCTTCCAGAGCGCCCAGAACGGCGCCACGCCGATCCTGGACACCACCGTCAATCTGCTCAACGCCAACGGCACCAACGCGCTCTCGGGCCTCACCGGCAACATCCTGAGCCCCACGAGCCACGGCCGCGTCGCCGTGTCCTTCGGCCTGCCCGGCACCTACTTCATGGAAGTGCGCAGCGGCGGCACCAACACCACCTCGCAGGTGGGTGACTACAAGATCGAGGTGTCGCAGGTGATCGACATCCCGTACCAGTCGGCCAGCTACGCCATCGTGGCGTCCAACGCCACCTGCGGCGTCGCACCCTTCCCGACGATCGCCCTCGACTGGACCAGCGAGCGCCCGACCCTCGGCACGCTGTTCACCCGCAGGGTGAACAACTGCCCGGCCAACACGCCGATGTTCCTG
>JBEATZ010000253.1:0-7954 GCA_041161695.1 Planctomycetota bacterium
GCCCACACGTGCACACGGGTCCGTTCAGTTGCGTCGCCCACCCGGATGCGCAGGGTCGTGGCGTCGGCGGCAACCGAGGCAAGGTGCAGCGGACGCTGTTCGGGGGCCTGCAGCCAGCGCGCAGGGCCCATGGCCCAGCCCGAGCGGACCGTGTCGGCCGTGACCCGAACCTCCACCATCTCTCCCGTCTCCTTGACGTGCAGGCGGTAGTCGCCGGGCGCGAGACCCTGCAGCACCACGGCGCCGTCGCGGATCACGCAACGCTCGCTCGCGTCGAAGGCAGGCACGCCGCCGCGCAGCTCGAACAGCGAGAGTGCGGTCCTCGAGGCCTCGCGGGCCGCACCGGGCCAGGGGATGCGGACGTCCGTGCCCTGCACGCCGTGCACGACGGCAGGCAACTGCACCTGCCGCATCTCGAGCGGCCATGCGCCGGTGACCTCGGGCAGGCCGAGGACCTCCACGGCACGTGCCACAGCGAGTTCACCGAGCTGGATGCGACCGTTCTCGTCGGTCTGCAGCGGCACGTCGAGTGCGTCCACGTGGTGGCGAAGGGTGAGACGCACCACCACCGGGCGCGCGACCTTCGGCTCGCCGTTGCGGCCGCGCACCTCGACGTACCACCCCTGCTCGCTGCGACCCAGCACGGGCGCACTCACCTGCGCGGTCGCGTCGATGCCGTTCACGGTGAACACCGCTGGCTCGGAGACGAGGTCTGCCACCGAGTCGATGGAGGTGCTGCGCACGACCCCGCGCACGACGGCGCGAATCGAGGCCAGGCGCTGGGGCACCTGCAGCGTCTCGACGTGCTCCCTGCCCGCCGCGAGCTGCAACGGCGTCGTGCGCGTCGCCGGCACGCCGTCGCGGTCGGTGGCGGTGACCTCGAGCACGGGTGACTCGAGTACGGCAAGCGGTACCTGCTGGCCGTTGAGCAGCAGCACGGGGCGCACGAGCAGCTTCGCCTGCGCGCCGTCCACCAGCGACTCGCGGTCGACGTACATGCCGGCCTTGAGCTGGTAGCGCTCGCCGTCCTGGTTGAAGAACCGCAGCGACGACACCGCACCGCTGCGCAGCACGATCGGGCCGGTGCGCGGCTGGGCGGAGTGCGGGATGTGGACGATGCCCTTGTCACTGGCCACGTGCTCGGCCTGCGCGAACCAAACCGTCGCGCCGGGCACCGGGTTGCCGGACTCGTCGCGCACGGTGAGCGCGTGGCCGGCGGCATCGCGCGCCTCGGTGAAATCGAGCGCTCCCTTGGTGACCACGGCGCGGCTGCTCACGCCGTTGCCGAGGAACTCCACCACGTACGTGCCGGGCGCAGACAGCTCGGGGAACTCGAAGTCCCGGCGCACGCGCCGGATGGGCGCCTCGCCGTACTCGTAGGTCGTCTCGCGGTTCGCGATGAGGCCGTCGAGCGGGATCGAGGCATCGACATCCTTGCCGGTGTCGCGCTGGTACGCGTATGCGTCCACCACGAACACCTTCACCAGCAGCTTGGGCACGTTCTTGACGTCGACCGTGAGCGTCACGGCCTCGTCGCGAGCGAACCTGCGCTTCTGCGTGGGCAGGAAGCCGAGCTCCACCCGGTCCTTGATCTGCTGCAGCTGGCCGGGGTCGTCGAGCATCGAGTAGAGCTGCTCGGGATCGCCCTTGCCGGCGAGCAGCTGCAGTTCGGCGTACACCTGCTTCAGCCAGCGCTCGAGGAAGAACTCGCGCCAGCCCTCGATCGACGGCTCCGTGGCGAGGAACTGCTCGAGGCAGGCGCGCACGAGCGCGGTGTCGTCGACGGTCGGCCCGAGGCCGGTGGGGAACTCCTCACCGAACCGGCACAACTCGCCGCCGCGCTGCCAGCGCTCCCAAACCGGCTGCGGCACGTAGCCGATCGCGCGCGGCAGCCGCAGGTAGGTGCGGAAGCGTTCGCGGTCGAGGGTGCCCTCGGCCAGGTCGTGTGCGAGGCGGTGCTGGAGCACGTGCACCTTGAAGGCGACCTGACCCGCGGGCAGCCGCTGGGCGAACTGCCACAACCGGTCGAGGAACGCCGTGCGCTCGGCGGGCACCGCCTGCACCGAGGTGTCGGCGGAGGGCAGCAGCCGCCGCACGTACTGGTTCACGAACGCGCCGTTGCCGAGCAGTTCGGGCATCTGGCGCGCGAGTTCCTCGAGCTGGTCCTGCAGCAACTGTGCGTGCACCGGCAGGGAGCCGAAGCCGCTGGAGTTGCGCATGCGCAGGTGGCGCAGCACCAGCCCCGTCATGCCGGGCAGGTCGGGCTGGGAGGCCGCCTGCAGCAGGCTCACGAGCTCTGCATCGGACAGCACCGTCGTCGCGAGCGCATCGTGCGCCGAGGCACGGAACCCCTCGACGGTGTTCGGGTGCATGGCCCGCGCGCGCGCATCCAGCGCATTGCGCTCGAGCAGCATGGGATCGAGCACTGTGGGCAACTGCGGACGGGCGCCGGGAGTCGACCGCTGCGCGTCGAAGCTGACGGGGAACTGCCGGCGCAGGAACGCATACGTGGCCGCGGGATCACGGTCGTGGGTCAGCAGCGCCTGCCGCACCTCGATCTCGTCCACGAGCTGGCCGCGCCCGTACCGCTCGATCCACGTCGCAAGCAGCCGCGGCACGACATCGAAGTCGCCGCGGTTCTGGGCATCGAGGCAGTGGAAGAAGTAGTAGGACTCGGTGCCCGGCAGGAGTTGCTCCAGCGCCTTGGTGCGCGCAGCCGCGTCTTTCGCAAGCGCGTAGGTCTCCTCGAACCCGATGGGGACGCCCTGGGCAGCCAGGTTGGCCGCGAGGGCGGCAAGGGCGGAAGCGATCGGGAGCAGCAGGCGGTTCGGGTTCATGGTGCCTCGGTGCCGGTGCCCAGCGGGCGGTCGGACGGGAGGGATCGTCGCCCTGCCCGCGGGACGCTGCAACGCTCCAGAGTGCGAAGGGTTCTGCGGTTCCGGGAAAACCACGCAACGGGTGCCGGTACGGACCTACCCGGTGCCACCGCGTGTTCTATGCTTCCGCCACACCATGCGATCCCACATCCTGCTCACGCTGGTGGCCTGTGCAGCGGCTCACGCCCAGGCCCCGAGCGGCTATTACGCCTCCGTCGACGCATCCAGCCCCGCCCTGCTCCGCAGCACGCTGCACGCGGTGATCGACGACCACACGCGCATCCCCTACACCGCGACGACCCTCGACACGTGGGACGTGCTCGAACAGGCCGACCAGCACCCGACCGACGCGAACCTGATCCTCGACGTCTACAAGAACGCGGCGTACGCGAAGGTGGGCGGCGGCAACACGCTGTACGACCGCGAGCACAGCTGGCCCAAGTCGTTCGGATACCCCACCGACGTGGTGGCCAACTACCCGTACACCGACTGCCACGCGCTGTTCCTCTGCGACTCCTCTTACAACAGCTCGCGCAGCAACAAGCCGTACGACAACGGCTTGTCGAGCTGGACCGAGCGAGTCACCCTCGCCAACGCGGGCGCAGGCGGCGGCACCGGCGTGTTCCCGGGCAACTCGAACTGGACCGAGGGCACCTCGCTGCTCGGCGCCTGGCAGACGTGGAACAACCGCAAGGGCGACGTGGCGCGCGCGCTCATGTACCTGGACGTGCGCTACGAGGGCGGCACCCATGGCACGACCAATGCCGCCGAGCCGGACCTCATCCTCACCAACGACCTCAACCTGATCGCCGCCAGCAACACCGGTGCCAACATCTCGGTTGGCTACATGGGCAAGCTCTCGACGCTGGTGCAGTGGCACGCACAGGACCCGGTCGACAGCCGTGAGATCGCGCGCAACAACGCCGTGTACGCGGCGCAGGGCAACCGCAACCCGTTCATCGACAACCCGACCTGGGTCGACTGCCTGTACGGCGCGTTCTGCCAGACGAAGACGCCGACGGTCGTGCCGTGGATCAACGAGATCCACTACGACAACAACGGCAAGGACCGCAACGAGCGCGTCGAGGTCGCGGGAGCCGGCGGCACCAGCCTCGCAGGCTGGAAGCTCATCGGCTACGACGGCGGCACCGGCCGCACGTACGCGACGATCAACCTGAGCGGCACGATCCCGAGCCAGCAGAACGGCCTCGGCACGCTGGCATTCAACTTCACCGGGCTGCAGGACGGCGCGCCGGATGGCATCGCGCTCGTGAATGCATCGAACCAGGTGATCCAGTTCCTCAGCTACGAGGGCACGTTCACGGCCACCAACGGCCTCGCGAGCGGCAGGACCTCGGTGAACATCGGCGTCACCGAGTCCCCCACCTCTGCCATCGGCCTCTCCCTGCAGCTGGGCGGCACGGGCCGCGACTACGCGCAGTTCACGTGGCAGACCTCGCGCACCTCCACGTGGGGCGCCGTGAACGCGAACCAGACGCTGCAGTGATGCAGTGATGCGCGAGCCGCTCGCCACGTTCCTCGCGCTCGCGGCCCTCGCCGTCTTCGCCGGCTGGGCCTGGCTCGGCGGCGAACCGGAGCCCGGCGCGGCTGCCGGGAGGGATGGTCCCGCCGAGGTGGCGGTCCCCGTGGCTCCCGAGGTGCCGAACACGCCGGTGCAGGGGACTCCGACTGCGCGCTTCGAGTCGGCAGAGGGGCGCGGCTCGATCCGCGGCCGCATCGTCGACAACCGCCTCGCGCCCATCGCCGGCGCGCGCGCCCAGGTGGTGCACGACGATCGCACCGAGGGGCTTCCCTTCGCGCAAACCGACGGCGACGGCAGGTTCCTCGTCACCGGCGTGCCGCTCACCGTCTGCGCGCTGCGCGCCGAGGCGCCCGGCATGGCGCCGGTGCAGCTGGGCGACCTGCACCCCGAGAACCTGCCCACCCACGACGTGGATGCTGGAACGATCGTGCTGTCGCAGGCGATGAGCTACCACGGGCAGGTGCGCTCGCGCGGGCGCGGTGTCGCAGACGCACGCGTCGTGCTGGCGCCGGTGCTTGGTCCGCCCGGCAGGCCGGTCCCGGTCGTGCAGGTGACGCGCAGCGACGAGGACGGGCACTTCCACTTCCCCGTCGGGCCGCAGCCCGACTGTTTCGTGCGCGTCGAGGCCGAGGGCCATCGCGCGGCACCGACCCTGCGCGTCACCGATGCACGGCAGGCCCTGCAGTTCGAACTGGTGCCGCTGGCGCGGGCACGAGGGCGCGTGGTCGACAAGATCACCGGCGCGCCGGTGGCTGGCGCGCGCATCTGGGCATTCGCCATGGCTGCGTTTGCCGAGACCGCATTGCTGCCGCGGCCCGACCTCGAACCGGAGTCGGGCACGCTGGTGGCAGCAGACGGCTTGTTCGACGTGGCCTTGCCCGATGCCGCGCGCGCCTGCCTGCAGGTGGAGGCTCCCGGTTGTTGCAGCCTGCTGCACGGGCCGATCGAGGCCACGCGTGACCTGGATGGACTCGTGCTCGCCCTCGAACCTGCGGCCGCGCTGCAGGGCACCGTGACCTTCCGCGGCGAGCCCGTGGCGGCGCGTGCAAGCCTGCGCCCCGTGGATGCGCCCGATGGGCCTGCGGCCGTGCACCTCGTGGGTGCGGATGGCGTGCTGCGCGTCCCGCAGGTGGCGAGCGGCAGCTGGATCCTGCGCGTCGATGCCGACGTGGGCGCGCGCTTCGAGCAGCGCATCGAGGTGCGGGCGCCAGCGGCGGTGGCGGTCGACGTGGTGGTCCCCGAGGGCACGCGGCTCGCGGGCACGGCACGCACCCTGCGCAGCGCCACCACCACCGTCGTGTGCACCCACGAATCCGGCCTGCAGCGGCGCGCGCTCGTGCGCATTGACGGTGGCTACGAGGTGGAGGGGATGTTCCCGGGTCGGTGGCGCGCGCACCTCGAGCAGGGCGATTCCCTCGTGGATCGCATGGGGGCGCTCCTCGCGGATCTGCTGCCGGACGCAGAGTTCGAACTGGGCACGGAGCTGCTGCACCGCCGGGATCTCGCTTCCAACGACCAGCGGCTCGGCCGCATCACGGGCAGTGCCGACCTGCAGTGGGCAGGCATGCGCGTGGCGCTCGTGCCCGTGAGCGAACTGCAGCAGCGCGTGCCGGTGCCGCTGCGCAACACGCGGGTCGGTGCGGACGGCAGCTTCGCGTTCGATCCCGTGCTGCCCGGCAGCTGGCGCATCGTGCTGGGCAGTGAGAGCGAGCCGGTGCGCACCCTCACGCTCGACGTGCGCGCCGGCATCGCCACCCAGTGCACGTTCGTTCCCTGACCAGGGGGCCATGGCAGCGGGAGGTTGGACGCCACCGGGAGGTTTCCTCCAGCCCCAACTTGACGTTGCCGATCTTTGGACGTAGTCTAACTTCACGCACATGCAGTCCTCCACCCAGCAGCTGATCGAGCGCCTCGAACGGCACGACATCCGCCCCTCGGCGCAGCGCCTCGCGATCGCTGCCTACGTGCTGGACACCCACGAGCACCCCTCGGCCGATGCCGTGTGGAGCCAGGTGAAGGTCAACTTCCCGATGGTCTCGCGCGCCACGGTCTACAACACGCTGCAGCTCTTCACCGAGAAGGGCCTGCTGCGGCAGCTCGTGCTGGCGGAGGGCAAGGTCGTGTTCGATCCCAAGATCGAGCCCCACCACCACTTCGTCGACGATGCTTCGGGCGCCATCGAGGACATCCCGTGGAACTCGATCCGCGTCGGTTCCCTCGACAAGCTCGAGGGCATCGACGTCAGCGACTACATGGTCGTCGTGCGCGGCACGCGGCGCGGGGGCAAGCGCCGCTGATCCACCCAACCTCCAGCAGCGTGGCTGCATGCCTCCTGTTTGGACTTCGTCCAACTTCTTACTCAATCCACCTTCATCACCGAGAGCAAACCATCATGATCACGCCAGGACTTCGCCTCCCCTCCTTCCGCCTGCAGGCAACCGTGTCCCGCGAGCCGGGCAAGCAGTTCGCCGAGGTCACCGACCAGTCGTATCCGGGCAAGTGGCTCGTGCTGTTCGCGTGGCCGCTCGACTTCACCTTCGTGTGCCCCACCGAGATCGCCGAGTTCGGCCACCGCAATGCCGACTTCGCCGACCGCGGCGCGCAACTGCTGGGGTTGTCCTGCGACAGCCAGTTCGTGCACCTCGCGTGGCGCGAGCAGCATCCCCACCTGAGGGACCTGCCGTTCCCGATGCTCGCCGACATCAAGCGCGAGTTCTGCCAGCAGCTCGGCATCCTGCACCCGGTCGACGGCGTGCCCATGCGCGCCACCTTCGTCGTCGACCCGCAGGGCATCATCCGGTTCGCCTCCGTGCACGATCTCGATGTTGGGCGCAACGTGGACGAGGTGCTGCGCACCCTCGATGCGTTCCAGACCGGCGAGATGTGCCCGTGCAACTGGAAGAAGGGCGACAAGACCCTCGAAATGAAGTGAGGGCGGGCGGCCATGGGCCAGGGCGATGGCGTCCGCGCCCTGCACACGTGAACGATGCGTTCGCCCCGGCGCGTCAGCTGCGTGGCGCGCGGCCGGCAAGGATCGCCTCCAGCGCCGCGGCATCGTGCACCGTGCCCTGCCCGTCGAGGATCAGCGTGCCGAGTGGGCCGCCGGTGCGGATGCGGTGGTACGGCGCATCGACCTTCACCCGGAACGGGATCGCCAGCTTGCCCTCGAAGCGGACCGTCTCGGCGAACTCTGCAGGCGCCACGCGTACGACGCGGCCGCCCATCGGCCCGAGCAGCGTGAGTTCGACTTGGCCCGATGCGGCGTCCCAGCGGACCTGGCGGATGTAGCGGCGCATGCCGACAGCCCACGCGACGAGCGGCCCCCAGCCGATGAGGAGGATCGCGAGGATCCAAAGCACGTTGGGAGCCTCCGTGGACTGCTGTTCGGCGCGGCCACCGAACCAGTGCACCAGCAGGATGGATGGCAGGAAGCTGAGGCCGATCAGGATGAAGGTCGCGGACTGATAGCTGGTCGTGCGACCGAGGGAGTAGACGAGGAGCGGGGGTTGGGTCACGTTCGACTCAGATGCTGTTC
>JBEATZ010000254.1:0-3241 GCA_041161695.1 Planctomycetota bacterium
GCAGCGTGCGCTGGCCGAGGCCGTTTGCATGCGGCGTCTCCCAGGGCTGGTCGTCCACGAGGCCGGCGTACGCCGACTCAGGACCGCTGCGCTCCCACTTCCAGCCGAACTTCGCGTCGAGGGGGTTCCCGGCGCGGAACCTCGCGAGCCAGTCCGGGGTCCTGTCGACGTAGTTGCGGTTCGTGACCGGCAGTCCGGTCGATGCGTCGTACCAGACCGCGAGGTCTGCGGCGGTGCCGCCCATCAGGATCGCGCCGCGGTCCTTCCACGACACGGCCACGACCTTTGCTGCACTGCCGTGGTGGGCCTTGAGCACGTCGGCCACGGTGGGCGCACGCAGCTGCGCCGCGCCCTTGCCGGCGCCCTGCGGCATGTCCTCGAGGGCCTGCGCCTCGGGATCGTCGGAGCAGTAGACCTTCTTGCCGGTGGCAGGGTCGAACCACTGGTTCTTGACAATGCCGTGCAGGGACGCAGGCGCCCCCGTCGACAGGGTCGCGTGGCCGGGACCCGTCTCGGTGCACGCGTGGGCATAGCTGCACTCGCGGAACCAAGTCCCCTCCCGGATCAGCCGGCGGAACCCATGGGGCCCCATGTGCGGCAGCGCGGCATCGAACACCCAGCTCGCGAGCTGGTCGACGGAGACCATCACCACGAGTCGCGGCAGTGGTCGCGGCACGGCCGCATCCTGGGCCGCGAGCGATGCAGCGACGGCGAGGGAGACGAGGAACTTGGTCAGGTTCATGCGCGCAACACCCGGGCCACGCGTTCGATCGTGGGCCATGGCAACAGGCCCAGATGGTACACGGCAATCGATCCGACGCCGTGCTCGGCCGCGAGGGCGCGGACGCGCACGAGGTCCTCGTCGCTCGTGAACTGCGGCGCGCGCGGGTGGATGCACAAGCGCAGCTTCGCACCGGGCCGCCGCTGCACGTGCTTGGCGACGCCCGGCAGCGACTTGGCGATGCCATCGGGCCCTTCGCCGTAACACGTGAACACGGCCTCGTCGGCCATTGGCCCGAGCACGGCGAGCGGCATCTGGGGGCCGCCGCGCAACCCGTCCCATGCGCCGTTGATCGCCAGTTGCACCCCCTCGTGGCGCGCCATCAGGGCGCACCTGCCGCCGAGCTCGACGAGCGACACGAGCCGCTGCGCAGTGACGGCCTCGAGCGTCTCGGCGCCGAACTGGTCGAGCATCAGCTTGCCTGCCTCGGCGATCGAGAGCTTGCGCGGGGCCATGCAGTCGGCCTCGGCGTAGGCGCTGCGGAGCAGGCCCTTCACCTTGTCGCGCAGTGCCGCCACGTCGAGTTCGCGCCCCTTGGCCTTGGCTGCCTCGACCATGCCCGCGCTGCAGAACCTGCAGAAGCAGAGCGAGAGCAGCATGTCGGTGTGACCGTCTGCCGGGAACGAGTTCTTCTCGTGGTGGCCGTTGTGCCGGTGGCCCATCCAGCCGAAGCCCTCGAGCTCGATGACGTCGAGGCCCGCGTGCGCCGCGAGGTCCTGCACCATGCTGACCGCATACAGCGCGACGTCGGGGTTCGCAGGGCAGAGCGAGTAGGTGTAGCGGTCGCCGAAGGCATTCTCCGCCGCACAGTCGGGGTGCAGCCGGCCGAGCCGGGAGTTGTGGAACGCCACGGTCCAGGCGCGCGTCCTCACCCCGGCGTCCTTGGCGCGGTCGCACAAACGTGCAAGCGGCGAGGGGCCGTCCCCCACCTCGGAGGATGGCAACGGCGCGAGCCTGCCGTACTCGGAGCGCGGCCGGTAGTGCACGGTGCCGTCCTCGAGGAAGCGCACGAGCCCGCGTGGGTCCCACGGCGTCAGCCAGCGTCCCGCGTGGTACGAGGCGGCCAGCGCCACCTCGGAGAATCCCAGGTCGCGCAGGCGCCGGAGGCCTCCCATGCCCTCGAGCGTCTCGAGGTCCCAGGGGTGGGCGTAGACGGAGAGTTCCATGCGCGCAGGCTATCGCGCCCGGTTCCCGGGACCAGCGTGCAGCGGCAGGCAGGACTGGCACGCCCAGCAGGACTCGAACCTGCGACCGCCGGTTTAGAAAACCGGTGCTCTATCCAGCTGAGCTATGGGCGCTCGCCGTCCCCACCTTAGCCCACTGCGCTGCCCGGCGGAATGGCTCGGTGCCGATGCGCGCTCAGCGTCTCGCGCGCTGCGGGTGCTCGACGAAGTACGGGCCGATCGCCAGGCCGTCGAGGTTGCCGGCGAGGAAGGCGCGCACGGCATCGCGCGGGGAGCAGACGATGGGCTCCTCGTGCATGTTGAAGCTCGTGTTGATGAGGCACGGGATGCCCGACAGCTTCTCGTACTCGACGAGGATGGCGTGGTAGCCGGGGTTGACCTCGCGCCGGATGAGCTGGGGACGGGCGGTGCCGTCGACGTGCACGGCAGCAGGGCACTCCTTCCGCATCCAGTCGGTGCAGTCGAAGGTGATGGTCATGAACTCGGCAGCGTGCTCTGCGCCGTCGATGCCCACGTAGCAGCGGTGCCGTGCCTCCCACAGCGTGACCGGGGCGAACGGCATGAACTCGGTGCGCCCGAGCCGCTGGTTGAGCCACTGGTTCACCTCGGGCTCGCGTGCGTGGTAGAGGATCGAGCGGTTGCCGAGCGCGCGCGGTCCGTACTCCATGCGGCCGTCGAAACGACCGATCACCTCGCCGCGGTGGATGCGCTGCGCCACCTCGCGCGCCAGCTCGGCAGGCTGCGTGAAGGCAAGCCCCTCGCGCTCCAGTTCGGCGCGGATCGCCGCATCGTCGTAGGAAGGGCCGAGGTAGACATCGTGGATCGGCTCCACCCTGCCGGCAGGCCACGACAGGTGCAGGGCGTAACCGGTGCCGCATCCGCCGTCGCCCATGTCGGGATAGACAAACGTGCGGTCGATCTCTTCGAGAGCGTGGATGCGCTGGTTGAGCTTGACGTTGGCGGTGACGCCGCCGCTCAGCACGATGTCGCGCAACCCGGTCTTGCGGGCCCAGTGGCGGATGGCATTCGTGGCGACGACCTCGAGGACGTGCTGGTACGCAGCGGCGACGTCCACCTTCGGGAACCGCGAGGTGAGGTTCTGGGTGAACCGCACGTTGAGGTTCTGGTGGATGCGGAAGTCGCCGTCCTTCTGCTCGATGCGCGCGAGCAGCACGTCCGCGAGCACGGCGGGATCGCCGTAGGCCGCGAGGCCGACGATCTTGCCGGCATGGCGATCCGGACGGAACCCGAGCGCCCCGGTGACGTTCTCGTAGAG
>JBEATZ010000255.1:0-3221 GCA_041161695.1 Planctomycetota bacterium
AAGCTGGTCGAGCCCGAAGAGGCGCTCGACTACAAGAACGTCGCCTACCTGTCCAAGTTCGTCACGCCCAACGGCAAGATCCAGTCGCGCAAGCGCACGGGCTTCAGTGGGCAGAACCAGCGCATCCTGGCCGAGGCGATCAAGCGTGCTCGCATCATCGGCCTGATGCCGTTCGTGGGGAGGGGCTGAGTCATGGATCTCCTCCTCCGCCAGAACATCGACAACCTCGGTCGCGTCGGTGACGTCGTCAAGGTGAAGCCCGGCTACGCCCGCAACTACCTGTTGCCGCGCGGCCTCGCGATCCCTGTGACCAAGGCCAACCTCGCCGAGATCGAGGTCGCCCGCAAGAAGGCCCTCGCCGAAGAGCAGGCACGCATCGGGACCCTCAGGGAACTGGTCGTGAAGCTCACCGAGACCTCGGTCACCATCGAGGGTCGCGCCAACGAGGAAGGTCACCTGTTCGGCTCCGTCAACGCCGCGCAGATCGCCGCCTCGCTCCGCGAGAAGGGCTTCCCGATCGAAGAGAAGCAGGTCCGCCTCGAACACCAGCTCAAGGAGATCGGCGTGTTCGACGTCAAGCTGCACCTGCACCAGGACGTGGACGCCACGGTCAAGGTGTGGGTCGTCCAGCAGAAGCCGCAGTGAGTTGATCCCGGGGCGGCGCCGTCCTTTCGGGCGGCGCTGCCTGATCCAGCCGAGGCAGAACGCATGAACGAAGCCATCCGGGTCGCCATGGTCAGCCTCGGCTGCGCACGCAACCTCGTCGACTCCGAGGTGCTGCTGGGCCACGCGGTCGAAGAAGGCCTGCAGGTCGTCAAGGAACCCGAGGACGCCGACGTCGTCGTGGTGAACACCTGCGGCTTCATCGAGACCGCCAAGCAGGAGTCGATCGACACGATCCTCTCGGTGTCGCGCCTCAAGGAAGAGGGCAACCTCAAGGGCGTGATCGCCGTCGGCTGCCTTGCGCAGCGCTACGGCGAGGAACTGAAGAAGTCGATCCCCGAGCTCGATGCCGTGTTCGGCATCAGCGACTACACGGGCGTGCCTGACGTCGTGCGACGCATCGTCAACGGCTCGACCAAGCGCTGGTCGGCCACGGTCACGGGCGGCAAGCCCAAGGGCCCGCGCAGCGACGCCAAGCGCCTGCTGCTCACGCCTCGCAGCTTCGCCTACCTCCGCATCAGCGAGGGCTGCGACCACAAGTGCACCTTCTGCGCCATCCCCAAGATGCGCGGCCGCAACCGCAGCAAGCCCATGGACGTGCTCGTCGAGGAGGCCCAGGGCCTCGCGGCAGCCGGCATCAGGGAGCTCGTGGTGGTTGCCGAGGACAGCACCGCGTACGGCCTCGACTTCGCGCGCAAGCGGCTCATCCACGAGCTGATGGCCAAGCTCGCCGACGTCGAGGGCATCGAGTGGGTGCGCCTCATGTACGCGTACCCCCACACGGTGAGCCAGGAGCTCACGACCCTGATGCGCGAGCACCCGAAGGTCGTGAAGTACCTCGACATCCCGATCCAGCACATCAGCACGAACATGCTGCGCGCGATGAAGCGCGGCGTGAGCTCGGAGCAGGTGCGCGAGATCCTCGACCGTCTCCGTTCCGAGGTGCCCGGCATCGCCGTGCGCTCGACGCTCATCACCGGCTTCCCGGGCGAGACCGAGCAGGACTTCGCCGAGGCGCGCGCGCTGGTGAAGGACTACGGCTTCGAGCGCCTGGGCGTCTTCACCTACTCGCGCGAGGAGGACACCCCGGCCTTCGACATGCCCGACCAGGTGCCTGCCGAGGTGGCCGAGGAGCGCCGCGCCGAGCTGATGAAGCTGCAGAAGAAGGCCATGGACCGGTTCCAGAAGGGCCTCGTCGGCAGGACCCTGCCGGTGATCGTCGACGGCTTCCATGCCGACGGCGCCACGCTCATGGGCCGCACCTGGGCCGATGCCCCCGAGGTCGACTGCACCGTCTCGCTGCCCGCCGACTGCGGCGCGCAACCCGGCGACATCGTCGACGTGACGATCCGCAGCGCCGGCGACTACGAACTCACGGGCGCGCTCGCCGCCGCGAGGGGCAAGCGGTGAACCTGCCCAACGCCATCACGCTCTCGCGTCTGGCGGTGTGCATCGCGGTGTTCCTCTGCTTCGAGTGGATCGCGGATCCGGCACACGCGGATCCCACGCTGGCGTGGACCGGCTTCTGGCTGTTCCTGCTGGCCGCCTGCACCGATTTCCTCGACGGCTACTTCGCCCGCAAGTACGGGCAGGTCACCGCGCTCGGCCGCGTCATCGACCCGTTTGCCGACAAGGTGCTGGTGGTGGGCGCGCTGGTGGTGCTGCTGCGCTTCCCCGCGGCCACTGCGATCATGCCCAACTGGTACGTGATCGTGGTCGTGGCGCGCGAGTTCCTCGTCACGGCGGTGCGCGGCCTCGTGGAGGCAGCGGGCAGGCCGTTCCCGGCCGACCAGCTCGGCAAGTGGAAGATGGTCAGCCAGGTGTGGACAGCAGGCGCGCTCATGATGATCGTGGCCGGCGACACGTTCTGGACCTGGGCTGCCGTGGGGGGACTCTGGGTGAGCCTCGTGCTCACGGTGGTGAGCGGCGTGAACTACGTCTGGAAGGCCAGGGACGTGCTGTTCCGGTGACCGCATGACCTTCCTCGACCGCCTCCGCTTCCTGCTCGTCACCTCCTGCGGCCTCGGCCTCTCGCCGTTCGCGCCCGGCACGGTCGGCACGCTCGGTGGCGTCGTGGTCGGCCTCGTGCTGCAACTGGCCTTCCCGGGCCGTGAGATGCTCGCCTACTGGGTCGCTGCCGCCGTGCTGTTCGTGCTCGGCTGCATGCAGACCGACTTCGTGAACCGGACCTTCCGCGGCGAGGACCCGGGTGCCTTCGTGCTCGACGAGGTGATCGGTTACCTCGTGTCGCTGGCGCTCTGGATGACCCTGGCAGGCCATGGCGTCGTCCCCGGAGCCCTGGCCCACACCGCTGCGTTCTTCGTCTTCCGGGTGTTCGACGTGCTCAAGGTGCAGCCGTGCCGACGGCTGGAGGACCTGCCCGGCGCGCTGGGCATCATCGCCGACGACGTGATGGCAGGCGTGTACTCGGGCCTCGCCCTCTGGCTGCTGCTCCCCCTGCTGGGCGGCTGAGCCCGGCGGGCCCATCGCAGAAACGGCACGCCGCGTTCCGGCCCCGGCCGCACCCTTGGTAGCCTCTCGGGCCACCATGGCACGTC
>JBEATZ010000260.1:0-3356 GCA_041161695.1 Planctomycetota bacterium
GGATGCGGCCTCGCCTTCCTCCTCGGGTTCCTCGACCGCCGGGTGCGCAGCAAGCTCGACCTCGACCGTCGTGGCGTCAAGGTGTGCGGCGTCATCGGGGGGCCGGTGCGGCGCGATGCACAGGCTGCGGCGGACCTGCTCCCGAGCGAACTCCTGCTCGCCTTCGGCGACGTGCGCGAGGACATCGCAGAGCTGTGGGCGGCCCTGCCCTTCGACCGCCGTTCCAGCCTTGGCTTGCGCATCGCCTGCGTGCCGGACGCTGCGAGCGCCGACGGGTCCCTCGTCGCCGGCTGCTTGGCCACGGGCCTTGCCCTCCACGGCGGCGAAACCGTGTGCGTGGTGAGTTGCGCCCCCGGCGGCGGTTGGCTGGCCGAACGACTCGGGATGCACGAGGGCATGGGGTGGCTGCAGGTCCTCGACGGCAAGGCCGAGCTCGATGCCGTGCTGCGTCGCACCCAGGTGCCCGGCATGTCGTTCCTGCCGCTCGGCATCGACCACCACCCGACCCCGCACCCGATGCGGCGGCACGACTTCGGGAAACTGCTCCAGGATCTCTCCGCCCGCTTCCACTTCGTCATCGTCGACCTCCCCGTCCTCCACGAACAGCCCGAGGGCCGCGCCGTCCTGCGCGTGGTCGACGGCGTGATGGCCGTGGTGGCCATCGGGCGTTCGACGCACAAGGGGGTTGGGGTGGTGCGCGCGGACGCAGAGGCTGCAGGCGCCCAGTTCATCGGCGCAGCCGTGCTCCGCGACAGCGGGATTCGCTCCGGCTCCAAGCCCTGGAACTGAGCTTCGCGCCGGATCAGGTCCCGGTGACGATGCGGCGCAGCGCGCGCGGCAGGAAGTGGTGCGCTGCGAAGTCTCGCCAGAAGCAGGGTGGATCCAGGGATGGACGGCGCTCGACCAGGTTCCGTACCCGCCAGGACGTGTAGCCGAGGAAGTAGGCGAGGTGGCAGGCAAGGGCACCCAAGGCGCCGTGGTGCCTGCGGAAGTAGCGCTTGCGGGACTCGAACCAGTACGCCGGCCGGCGCGGCGTGACCCAGCCGCGGGTCGTGACCCCTGATGAGCGGCCGACCAGGTGCACGACCCTGCTCGCGGGCACGTACCAGCACTCGTACCCGGCAGCGGCGGCACGGCGCATGAAGTCGGTCTCCTCGAAGTAGAGGAAGAACCCGTCGTCCATCAGCCCGATGCGTTCGAACACCTCGCGCCGCACCAGGGCGCAGGCGCCTGCGACCCACCCCGTGCGATGGGCGTCGTCGCGGAGGGGCTCTGCGATCCGGTGTTGCTGGAGCAGGCGCGACACGAACCCGAGGCGGAGTCCGCTGTCGAGTTCGCTCCAGAACCCCGGGAACCGGAAGCTCGAGTGCTGCTGGGTCCCGTCCTCGTCCTCGAGCCTGCTGCCGGCGATCCCGACCCGTGGGTGGGTTTGCAGGAAGGCTACCAGCGCACTCAGGGCCCCTGGCCGCAGGATGGTGTCCGGATTCAGCAGGAGGAACGCGTCCGGTGGGTTCGGCTCCGCGAGGCCTGGTCCCACTCCTGCGTTCACCCCGTGTGCGAAGCCGCCGTTCGAGGGCATCCCGACCACCCGGACCCAGTCCGAGAACGAAGGCGTGGCGACTGCCTGCTGCAGGGTCTCGAGCGATCCGTCGCGCGAGTCGTTCTCGATGACCGTCACCCTGAGGTCGGGGTGTGACCGTCGCTCCGGTGCCAAGGAGGCGATCGCGCCGAGCGTCAGCGGCGCTGAGCGGTAGTTCACGATGACGACCAGGACGCGCACGTGCCCGTCAGGCTACCACAGGAACTGCCCAGCCCGACGCGCGCATCGATGCTCCGTGGCAGGGACCTTGTGCCGTATTGTCCGGTCACCTTCATGGGGTAGCTTTGCGCCCGGAAGGCAACGGCGTCGGGTCGCGCCTCGGGCGTTCGGCCTCGGTTCATCCCCCATGAGACCATCCCCCAGGACGTTTCACCTCGTCGGAGCAGACACCCTGCTCACCGAGTGCGGTGACATGCTCCTGGCGCGAGGCCAGGTCGTCACCGGGGTGAGCACCGACGCGGCGCGCATCGAGCGGTGGGCGCGGGAGCAGGGGATCCCGGTGGGGCCGGTCGCCGCACTCGCGCAGGACCTGCGCACCCGGCCCGCCGACCACCTGCTGGCGATCACCCACCTGCAGGTCCTGCCCGCCGAGGTGCTGGCCCTGCCGCGCCTCGGCGCCGTCAACTTCCACGACGGGCCGCTGCCGAGGCACGCGGGTCTGCGGGCTCCTGCCTTCGCCCTCGCCGAGGGGGACGCCGAGTACGGCATCACGTGGCACGAGATCACGCCGGCCGTGGACCAGGGGCGCATCCTGCTGCAGGTGCGGTTCGCGCTGGAGCCGCGCGAGACCTCGCTGTCGCTCAACGCGCGTTGCTTCCAGGCCGCACTCGAGAGCTTTCCGCAGCTCGTGGACGGTCTCCTCTCCGGGACCCTCGTGCCGGTGGAACAGGACCCGACGCTGCGTACCTACCACGGTCGCCATGCGCGGCTGGCGGGTGCAGGCGTGCTGTGCTGGAACCGCAGCGCGCTCGAACTCGATCGCCTCGTGCGCGCGCTGGACTTCGGCCCGTACCCCAACCCGCTTGGTGGCGCACGGTTCCTGCACGGCGGCACTCTTGCCGTCGTGCGCCACGCCACGCCGGTGGAGGCGCCGCCCGGCGTGACACCGGGCACGCTCCTCGAGCGCACGGCAGCCGGCATCACGGTGGCGGCCCGCGAGGGCGCGATCCGGCTCGAGGTGCTCGAGGACGGCAACGGCAACCGCATCGAACCCGACGCGGCCTTCCCGACCGTGGCCGTGGGAGGGGTGTTCGAGGTGCATGCCGAGGACTCGCTGCAGGCGATGCAGCAACATGCCCAGCAGGCCTCGCGCAAGGAAGCCGATTGGCTCGCGCGCCTGCGCGCAGCCGAGCCCGTCGCCCTGCCGTTCACGCCGCCTGCGCGCGGTGGCGGCACTGCATCGGCGAGGCTCGTCCTCCCGTCCGCATTCCAGGAGCGCTTCGGTGCCGATGCGCCGGCGGCGATCGCCTCGGCCTTTGCCGCGCTGTTGCAGCGCCTCGGCATTGCGCGCAACCTGCTCGCGGAAGCGAAGGGCCGTCGCGGTCTCGATGCGGATCGGACGGCGCGACGACTCCAGCGGCTGTGCGGGAGCCTGGGCGAGCGCGAGGTCGACGAACTCGGTCCCCGCGAGGCGCTGCGCGAGGCCGTGCAGGCGACGGGGCCGATGGCCGACCTCGTCTCCTGCCAGCCCGAACTGCGCGAACAGGCTGCGCGGCGCGGCGGCACGCTGGTGCCGCACGTGCTGGCGCTCGGGGGC
>JBEATZ010000269.1:0-16614 GCA_041161695.1 Planctomycetota bacterium
GCGATGGCGAGTTCGCAGAGGCGTGCGACGTCGGGCACGCACTGGGCGAGGAACTGCTGCTTGACCTGGATGCTGGCTTCGATCGTGCTGCGGAGGGCGGCTTCCATGGAGGCGCGCAACATACCTGCGCCGCCGCAGGAATCCGCATCACCGATCAGGCCGTGCCGCAGGGGCAGGTGCCGCGGCAGGCGCGGGGTGTGCCACGCGGGTCATCGCCATGTGCCGCTGGAGGTCGCTGCGCCAGACCACCTGCGTGGTGCTGTAGGAGCCGTTTTGGTGCCGGTACCAGTCGACGCCCTGGTCGTTGCGCTCGATGCCGACGATGGGGCTCCACGGGACGGTGGTGCCCCAGTACTCCCCGAGCGGCGGGGCATCGGTCGCGCCGTTGAGCATCGCCGTGCGGGTGCCGTCCGGCAGGAGCCACAGGCTCGCGGTTGCGCGGGCGGCAGGCTCCGGGGTCGCGACCTGCGCCTCAGCCGGTTGCGGCTGGGAGGGCACGAGCACGCTGTCGGTCCTCGGCGCCGAGGGTTCCGATCCCGGAACAACAGCTGCGTCGGTCCCGCGCAGCAGGACCAGCGCCAGCACCGCGACCAGCGCGATGCCGAGGGCCAGGACGAAGTCGCGCATCAGAACCGCGCTGCCTGCGCGTTGGTCCAGTTGCCGAGCCACAGGACCGGGTCGAGCACGACGCCCTGGAAGACGATCGTCGACCCCACGAGTGCCGGCGGGATCGAGCCGGGGGCACGCAGCGTCACCTCGCGCACGCCGTTCTGCAGTTGGAACAACCCCACGGTGCGGATGTTCGGTCCCGGCGCACCGAGGTGGCAGAAGCCGATCAGGTTGGGCGCGTACTGGCTGTCGTAGTACGGGGTGCCGAAGCCACCGCCCCACGCGAGGAACACGAAGCCTGCGGGCGCGAGGTTGTCGGTGACGCGCACCGCGAGGCCGTCGCTGCGGGGCGTGCCGCCCACGTCAGGGTACGAGCCGTTCATGCCGAAGCTCGCGCCGGGCGCGCCGAGCCGGTTGCTGGTGGGGTCGATGCCGCCGAGGTGCAGGTTGGGCGTGGTGACGAACGGCCCCAGCACGTAGGTCCACGGCGTGCTGAAGGGCGCAGCGGTCGCGGGCAGTGCCCAGGTCGGGTTGGGCGCGCCTGCACGGTGGTTCTCGCCGTAGGTCGCACCCGTGTTGGCGTTGAGCAGGTCCGCACGGAAGAGCGAGTGGCCGTCGGTGGCAGGCCACAGCGGGTTCGCCGGCAGGTCCACCCCCACCGACCACAGGCCATTGCCCTGGAGGAGCCAGAGGCCGCCCTGCAGGCCGAAGCCGTCGTACATGATCCACGTGCCGCGAGCCGTGCTGGTCGAGGGCGGGGAGGACAGGCCGTTGATGCGCAGCAGTTCGCCGGCCTGCCCGGTGCTGGGCTGGCCCAGCGCATCGGTGGATCGCACCACCAGCGAGTACGTCTCGCTGGTCGAGAGCTTCTCGTCGGCGAGCCAGTGGTAGACCCCGAAGAGCCGGGTGGTGCCGTTCGCGTCCCCGATGCCGCGCAGCACGTCGCTGCGGAAGCTCACGTGGGCCTCGGCCGCACGGTTCCAGTCGGGCCTGCCGACGAAGGACGTGCAGGTGAGCCCTTGGCGCTCAGGGTCCTGCGGGTAGAGGACGAACGGGTTGACCTGTGCCACGGCCACGGGGCCGAGCAGGGCGAAGAAGGCAGCCGGAAGGATCGGTGCGCGCATGGGGAGGACCGGGGGAGCAGGCTAGCCCGCGGACTGCGGGCGGGAACCGGGAGAACGCCGCGATTCGTTCACGGCGGGTACCACTCTTGTCGCAACCGGCGTGCCGTGCATCATCGCACCATGGCCGGCCCGACCCGCATCGACACCGAAGGCGTTCCCATCCAGGCCTGGGTGGAGGGCGTGCCCGTGGAGCAGGCGGCCCTCGACCAGCTGCGCAACGTGGCACGGCTGCCGGTCGTGCGGCACCACGTTGCGGCCATGCCCGACGTGCACTTCGGCATCGGCGCGACTGTCGGCAGCGTGATCCCCACGAGCGGGGCGATCATCCCCGCGGCGGTGGGCGTCGACATCGGCTGCGGGATGATGGCCGTGCGCACGACGTTGCGCGCCTCCGACCTGCCCGACGACCTGAAGGGCCTGCGCAGCGCGATCGAGCGCGCGGTGCCGCACGGCCGCACCGACGGCGGCGGCCGCAACGACCGCGGGTCGTGGTCGGACGTCCCCGCGCGCAACGCCGACACCTGGCGCCGCCTCGAACAGGGCCACCGGCGCATCGTCGCCAAGCACCCGCGACTCGAACGGGGGCGCACTGCCGAGCACCTCGGCACCCTGGGCGGCGGCAACCACTTCATCGAGCTGTGCCTCGACGAGGCGGACCACGTGTGGTGCATGCTGCACTCGGGCTCGCGCGGCGTCGGCAACCGCATCGGCATGCACTTCATCGAGCTGGCGAAGAAGGACATGCGCAGGCACCTGCACACCCTGCCAGACCACGACCTCGCCTACCTGAGCGAGGGTTCGGAGCACTTCGACGACTACGTGCACGCAGTGGAGTGGGCGCAGCAGTACGCGCGCCACAACCGCGAACTGATGATGCACCAGGTGCTCGAGGCACTGCGCCACTCGAAGCTGCTGCCCTCCTTCCAGTCGGGCACCGTGGCCGTCAACTGCCACCACAACTACGTGGCGCGCGAGGTGCACTGCGGCGAGGAGCTGTTCGTGACCCGCAAGGGCGCAGTGCGCGCAGGACCCGGCGACCTCGGCATCATCCCGGGCTCGATGGGTGCGCGCAGCTTCATCGTGCGCGGCAAGGGCAACGCGCAGAGCTTCCACTCCTGCAGCCACGGCGCCGGGCGCGCCATGTCGCGCGGCGAGGCAACGCGGCGGTTCACGGTGGCCGACCACGAGGCCGCCACCGCGGGCGTGGAGTGCCGCAAGGATGCCTCCGTGCTCGACGAGACGCCGGCTGCCTACAAGGACATCGATGCCGTCATGGCGGCACAAGCCGACCTGGTCGAGGTCGTGCACACGCTCAAGCAGGTCGTCTGCGTGAAGGGCTGAGTCACCGGGTCACTCGGCCCGCAGCGCCTCGATGGGATCCTCGCGCGCGGCGCGCAGGGCCGGCGCGATGCCGGCCGCGAGGCCGATGGCCACGGCCACCGACTCGGCGAGCACCGAGTGGAACCACGTCGTGGCCACGGGCAGGCCCGGCACCAGCAACTGCAGCAGCCGCGCCCCGCCGATGCCCAGCACGAGTCCGAGCAGGCCGCCCAGTGCCGAGAGCACCGCGGCCTCGGCGAGGAACAGCACGAGCAGCTGCCTGCGCGTGGCGCCGAGGGCCAGCAGCAACCCGATCTCGCTGCGCCGCTCCTGCAGCGCAATCGTCATGATCGTGAGGATCCCCACGCCGCCCACGACGAGCGAGATGCTGCCGAGGGCCGCCACCGCAAAGGTGAGCACGCCCAGCACCGAGTCGAGCACGTCGAGCATCTGCTGCTGGGTGGTGACGGTGAAGTCCTCGCGGCCGTGGCGCGCGACGAGCATCGCGCGGATGGACTCGCACACGCTGTCGGTGGGCACGCCGGCTGCGAACAGCACGTCCACCTCCATCAGCCCCTCGCGGTCGAACATGTCGAGCCCGCGCGAGGCAGGGATGTAGACGGCATCGTCGAGGTCGATGCCGACGAACTGGCCCTTTGGCGCCATCACACCCACCACGCGCCAGCGTTCGGAGCCGATGCGCACGATCTCGCCGAGCGGGTTGGCGTCGCCGAACAGTTCGCGGTGCAGCTTCGAACCGAGCACGGCAAACGCCCGCGCCGCCACGGGATCGTCGTCCGGCAGGAACGCCCCCATGCCCACGGGGAACTTCCACACTTCGGTCATGCCAACGCCCACCCCGTACACGTCGGTACGCCGCGTGCGGCCCTGCGCCTCGACGGCTGCATTGCCCATGACCACGGGCACCACGGCCTCGACATGCGGCAGCCGCGCGATGGCGGATGCGTCGTCGATGGTGAGCGGGCGCACGGTGTTGAGGACGGATCCCGAGACGCCGAAGGTCTGGGACTTGCCGGGGGACACCTGCAGCAGGTTGGTGCCGAACTGGGTGAACTGTTCCAGCACGTAACGCTGCAGGCCGGTGCCCAGCGAGGTGAGCAGCACCACGGCAGCGATGCCGACGCCGATGCCGAGGGCGGTGAGCACCGACCGCATGCGCTGCGACCGCACGGCGCCGCCAGCCAGCTGGACCAGGTCGACGGACCTCATGCGCGCCTCTGCAGGGCCAGCACCGGGTCGAGCGACGCGGCACGCCGCGCGGGCTCGACGCCGAAGCCGATGCCAGTGAGGAGGGAGACGCCGAGCGCGGCCCCGACCGACCACGGCGGGGTGCCGGGCTGGAGCGCGTCGACGAACGAGGGCGCAATCCTGCTTGCGAGTTCGCCGAGCGCGATGCCGGCGAGGGCACCGCCGAGGGAGAGCAGCACCGACTCCCACAGGAACACGCGCGCGATGACGGATGGCGTCGCCCCCATCGACTTGAGCAACCCGACCTCGACGTGCCGCTGTGCCACGGAGATCACCATCACGTTCATGATGAGGATGCCTGCCACCACGAGGCTGATGGCGGCAATGCCCGCCACGGCCAGCGTGAGCGCGCGAAGGATGCCGTCGAAGGTGTCGAGGATCGACTGCTGCGTGATCACGGTCACGTCGAGTTCGCCCTCGTGCCGTTCCCGCAGGATGCGCTCCGTGTCGGCGACCGCGCGCGGGATGGCCTCGTTGCTGCGGGCCTCCACCAGCACGCGGAACAGCGCCGGCGTGTCGAAGAGCGCCTGGGCCGCCGCCACCGGCAGCACCACCATCTCGTCGAGGTCCGTGCCGAGGCTGCGCCCCGCGGAAGCCACCTGCCCGATCACCCGGTAGCGGCGATCCCCCACCCGCACCCACTCGCCGAGCGCCGGCTTCGAGCCGAACAGTTCCTCGCGCAGGGTCCTGCCCAGCACGCACACGGCAGGCGCGCTGCGCGGGTCGCCCGAGGGCAGGAACGAGCCCCAAGCCATCTCGATCCTGCGCACCGGCAGGAACATGGCCGTCGTGCCCATCACCGTGGCCTCGCGCTCGCGGTTGCCCCACGCAACCAGTGCGCCGCCTGCAACCACGGGGACCACGGCCTTCACGGCACTGCTGCGCTCGAGGCTGTAGGCGTCGTCGATCGTGAGGTCGCGGGCGCTCTCGCCGAGCGGCGGCGGCGCGCCGCCCGTGGTCTCGTTCCTGCCGGGCAGCACGATGACGAGGTTGGATCCGAGGCCCGAGAACTGGTCGGCCACGTAGTTGCGCGCACACGCGCCGAGCCACGTGAGCAGCACCACGCCGGCGATGCCGGTGGCCATGGCCAGCAGGATGAGTGCGGTGCGGAGCCGGTTGGCGAGCAGGCTGCCGCACGCGAGCCCGAGCTGGTCCGCGAGCCTCATGGCACGTGCGCGGCATGCACCGTGTCGGCGACGATGCGGCCGTCCTCCATGCGCAGCTGGCGGTGCGCGCGCCGCCCCAGTTCGGCATCGTGCGTCACGACCACGAGGGCGACGCCTTCGTGGTGCAGTTGCTCCAGCACCCGCACGACGTCCATGCCGGTGGCGCGGTCCAGGTTGCCGGTGGGTTCGTCGGCGAGGATGAGCGACGGCCGCGCGATGGTCGCACGCGCGATGGCACAGCGCTGGCGCTGGCCGCCGCTGAGCTGGTCGGGCAGGTGGTGCGCCCGGTCGGTGAGTCCAAAGGCCCCGAGCTGCTGCGCGACGCGCTCGCGGCGCTCGGCAGGCGGCATGCCCGCCAGCACGAGCGGCAGCTCGATGTTGCGGGCGGCAGTGAGGCGCGGCACCAGGTGGAACGACTGGAACACGAAGCCGATGTGTTGGCGCCTGACGGCAGCGGCCTCGACCTCGCCCAGTTCGGTCACGTCCTTGCCGTCGAGCAGGTACCGGCCCGAGGTCGGACGATCGAGCAGACCAAGCACGTGCAACAACGTGGACTTGCCCGATCCCGACGGCCCCATGAGCGAGAGGTACTCGCCACGACCGATGCGCAGGTCGACGTCCTGGAGGGCGCGCACCAGCTGCGTGCCCACGGCAAACGTCCTGCAGACCTGCGCGAGTTCGATCATGGCTCCTTCTCCTCCGTGACCACGACGCCTGCATCGAGGCCCGCGCGGTCGGTGGACAGCACGATCCGCTCGCCGGGCTGCAGGCCCTCGACCACCTCGGTGTGCCGCCAGTTCGAGAGTCCGGTGCGCACCGCGCGCCGCTCGATCGCGTTCGCCGGCCCCACGACAAGCACGACCGAGCCCTCGCGAACCGCTTCGGTGGGCACGCGCACCACGTCGGTGCGCTGCGCGAGCAGCACCTCGACGTCTGCCGAGTAGCCGGCGAGCAGCAGCACCTCGGCCATGGTGCCCGGGTCGAAGTCCACCTCGACGTCCACGGTGCGCGCCTGCTTCTCCCGGTCGAGCACGTAGGGGGCGATGCGGCGCACCCTGCCGTCGAACGCCTTCTTGCCGAAGGCATCCATCGTCACCCGCGCGGTCATCCCGTTGCGCACGTGGCTGGCGTCGACCTCGTCGATGGGCGCACTCACGTACAGCGAGCTGTCGTCGATGAGGTCCACGGCAGCAGGCAGCGAGATGCCGACGGGCGAAGGCGTGACGTACTCGCCCACCTCGCCGTTCACCTCCGCCACGATGCCTGCGAACGGCGCACGCAGGATGCCCCGTTCGATCTGCGCCGCGATCAGCTGGCACTGGTGCTCGCGCACCTTCGAGTCCGCCTGCGCGGCAAGTTCCTCGGCACGGGCGGCCTGGGCCTCCATGACGGTGCGGTCGACGCGCTCGTCCGACGCCATGCCCTGCTGCTGCAGCTCCGTCTGGCGTTTCGCCTCGCGTTCGGCGATCTCCGCGCGCAGCCGTGTCTCCTCGGCAAGTGCCTTCGATCGGTCGAGTTCACTGGTCGCGAGCAGCAACTGGGCCTGCAGGTCGTCGTTCCACAGCTCGAGCATGACCTGCCCTGCCTGCACCCGGTCGCCTTCCTTCACGTGGAGCCTGCCCACCTGCCCGCCGGTGCCCGGCGACAGGCCGGCGCGGCGGGCGGCGCGCACGGTGCCTGCACGGGTGTTGGCCACGGTGGACTCCACGGTGCCTCGGGCCACGACGTGCACCAGCACGGCGACCGGCTGCGGCCGCGCGAGCCACCACCAGCCGCCAGCGACGGTTGCCGTCACGAGCAGGAGCAGCGCGATCCGACGGATGGCTTTCATGCAGGAGGTCTCCGGATCCTCGGTCCCAGCATGCGTCGGTGCCCGGGCGATCGCCCATCGGCCGCAGGGCGTAGTGGCGGGCGGTTCACGACGGTAGCCTGAGTCCGTGAGCGCCAGGGCCCCCGTGCACAGCCTGTCCGAACGACTCCGTGCAGCCGCCGCGGACGGCGTGGCGGTGGTCGCCCACCGCGGCGACAGCCGGCACCACCCGGAGAACACGCTGGCCGCCTTCGAGGCAGCCGTCCGCCTCGGTGTGCCCATGGTCGAGTTCGACGTGCGCGCGACGGTGGACGGCGTGCTCGTGTGCGTGCACGACGAGACGCTCGATCGCACGACGGATGCCGCGAACGCCCTCGGTCCGGGCGCGCTGGTGGCACAGCTGCGCCACGCAGAACTCGCCGCCGTGCGGGCGGCGGGCCGGCCGATCCCGCCCCTGGAGGAAGCGCTCGCCTGCATGCTGCCGCACACGATCCCGATGATCGAGCACAAGGCAGGCACGCCCGCGCAGTACGCCGCGCTGCTGCTACGACTCGGCTGCTCGGACCGCGTCGTGCTGCAGTCGTTCGACTGGGAGTTCGTGGCCACGGCCGCGACGCTGTTGCCCAACGGCTGCCGCGCGGTGCTCGGCCCCACGCATGCGCACCCTCGGATGGACCGTGCCGCGCGGGCGGAGGCGGCAAGGATCGGTGCATCCGTCCTCCACTGGCACGCACCGTCCCTGCGCGCGACAGACGTGTCCGAGGCGCTGGCCGAGGGATGGGTGCTCTGCACCTACACCAGCGACACCGACCTCGAGCTCGCGGGCGGCGCCGCCCTGGGGGTCCACGCCATGTGCACGAACGACCCCGGGCACGCCCTGCAGCTGCGCAGCGCCGGACGCCTGCGCCGTCAGAACGCGTAGAGCGTGACCGACTTGCGGACCGGATCGATCACCAGCGCGATCCAGTAGCCGTCGCCGTTCGCATCGACCACGAGGATGTCGCTGCGGGTCGACCCGCCCTGGACCAGACCGGTCAGGAGGCGTCCCGAGAGCGACACCACCCCGCCCGCCTGCGCGAGCGGCATCACGGTGCCGGACAGGGACTCGGTGAGCGTGGCGATGGGTTCGTCGAGGGGGACCGAGGGGCTGAAGCGGATGCCCGTACCCGCATCGAGCCAGGTGCGCACCGCACGCGCGCTGTTGAGGGGCGGAGCCACCAGCGAGGTGCCCGACATGTTGCCGGGCCGCGGCAGGATCCAGACGCCGCCGTCACCACCGCCAGCCGAGTCGGTGCCCGGCAGGCGCAGCAGCGTCGCGACGCAGAGGGCGAACAGGATCTTGAGCAGCAGCTTCATCTCAGCGGGCCTCCGCGGCGTTCACGGCGAACCAGCCCGGCAGTTCGCGGGCGAGCCGCCCTGCCTGTTCGGGGTGCTCGCGCAGCAGCGCGCAGAACTGGGGCCGGCGAGCGATCTCGCGGGCAACGGCAGTGCGCTTGTGCGGGAACTCCATGTGCATCCGGTGCAGCCAGTGGGAGCACTCGTCGAACCTGCCGAGCAGGCCCGTGGCGAGCGCGAGGTTGAAGTATGCCATGGCGAAGCGCGGTTGCTCACGCAGGACGCCCGAATCCACGAGCTCGCGCAGCAGCACCACGGCGCCGCCTGCATCGCCACCGTCGATCAGCACGTTGCCGAGGTTGAGCAGCGCGTAGGCGCGCAGCGTGATGTCCTGCGTTGCCGCCAGCACGTGCGCGAACTGGCTGCGCGCCTCGCCAGCGGCGCCGCGCACGTGATGGATGAGTCCCAGGTACACGCGGCACTCGTGCTGCTCGGGCGCCAGCTGCAGGCACTCCTGCAACAACCGCTCGCCGTTGGCGAGGTTCTCGGCTGCGGACCGGACGTTGCCGCCCACGAACAACTCGCGCGCGGCCACCCACTCGCCCTGCACCACCTCGCCGTGCGTTCGCACCAGCCGCTCGACCTCGTCGAGCACGCTGCGTCCGCGCATGAGCATGTCGGGCACCGGCACCGGCTCGCGCGCCACTTCCCTGGAGAAGTCGGCGGACAGCCCCATGAGCGCGAAGCCGCGGCCCAGTTCGTACAGGATGCGCGCGAGCTGCTGGCGGTTGCGCATCAGCTGACGGCGCAACGCCGCAGCCGGACTGCCCGGCTCGGCACGGTCCAGTTCGGCAAGGGTCCGGTGCGCCTGCGCCTGCGTGCGGATGCCGTCGAGGAAGCCCCTGCAGGCCGCACAGGCATCCGAGTGCACCATCACGCGGCGCACCGAGGCTGCGTCGAGTTCGCCGTCCAGCATCGCGGACAGGTCGGCCTGGATCTGCATGCACGGGTCGTCCTCGTGCTGCAGGTGATCCAGGGCTGGCGCGTTGTCGAGGGTCACGGGCGGGCTCAGTTGGACGAGGGCACGACGGGCTTGCCGGCGTGCATGAGTTCGAGGGACTGGTGCATGCCGCGGTAGATCTTCTGGCGCCCGCGGAACACGACCATCTTCAGGTTCTCGAGGCGGATGCCCAGGCGCTGGGCGGCCTCGCGGTACGGGACGTCCTCCACCTCGACCATGCGCAGCGCGACCTTCTCGCGCTCGCAGAGCTGCTCGTAGTGCAGCAGGTAGAGATTGAGGAACAACAGGAAGGCGTGGTTGACGAGTTCTGCACCCTCGTGCTCGCTCGCGAGCCGGTCGGGCGGCAGCGCATGCTCGTCCGCCGGCAGCGCCTGTTCCTCGTCGTCGAGGTGCAGCTGGCGGCTCATGCGCGCCTGTCCCTTGAGGAACTTCAGCAGCGTGTTCTGGACGATCCTGTGCCCCCAGTTGCGGAACGCCTCGGCGCGGTCCGCATGGAACTTGTGCGGGTAGCGGTAGATGTTGAGGAAGGCGTCCTGCAGCACGTCCTGTGCGTCCACGGGCACGTGCGCGCGGCGCAGCTTCGACTCGATGGCGAACAGGAACGAGTCGCGATTCAGCTCGAACAGCAGGGCGAACACCGCGGCATCGTGCGTGTTGCGGTATGCATCCATGAGGCACGTGCTGACCCAGTCCGAGCGATGTTGCAGCGTCTCGAAGGCCGCGCCATCGAACGGCGCCTTCTCCTCGCTGAGCCGCCCGAGGGCAGCGTCACCGGTGCGCTCCCAGAGCTCGCCGAGGCGTGCTCTCAGGACCTCTCGCTCGAGTGTGCCGGTTGGGGGGGTCATGGCATCCTCTGCCACGCGGGCGGCCGCACAGCGCACCCACGACGGACATCGTGCCATAGCCCTCCCTGCGTGGGAAGTAACCCGCCGTCGCATGGAGGCTCGACCCCGAAAAAGTCCCCTGTCCCCGGGGTAGAGTCGACCGCATGTCCCCCACCCCGGACCGCATCCGCGCGCTCGCGGGCGAACTCGGCTTCGAGATCGTCCGTTTCGGCCCGGCCCACCCCGGGGAACATGCCGAGCGCTTCCTTGCGTGGATCGAGGCAGGCCGGCACGGCTCGATGGACTACCTCGCGCGCAACCAGGACCGCATCCGCGACCCGCAGCAGTGGCGCCCCGGGGCGCAGTCGGCCATCGCCATGGCCCACGACTACGGCGGCCCCGAGTTGGCGCTGCCGGGCGGCGGACGCGTGGCCCGTTATGCAGGCGGCCGCGACTACCACCGGTGGATCGGCAACAAGGTGGGGCGGTTGCGCGAACTGCTGGAACGCGAGGGCATGCCGCGCGGCAGCGGCGGCGGCACCGACGCGGTGCCCGTGCTGGAGCGCGCCATTGCCGTGCGCGCGGGCATCGGGTTCCTCGCGAAGAGCGCGATGGTGATCTCACCGGAGCGCGGTCCCTACCTGCTGCTCTCCGAGCTGCTCACGCCGCTCGAACTGCCACACGACGCGCCGGCCCCCGGCAGTTGCGGCACCTGCACGGCCTGCATCGACGCGTGCCCCACCGCCGCGATCACCGCGCCGCACCAAGTGGACGCCCGCCGGTGCCTGAGCCACTCCACCATCGAACAGCGCGGCTTCGTCGAGCCATGGCTGCGCGCGAAGCAGGGCGAGTGGTTCTTCGGCTGTGACGTGTGCCTCGAGGTCTGCCCGTTCACCCGCAAGAGCCCGCTGCGCGCCCTCCACCATGCCTTGCGGCCCGCGGACCTGCAGCCGCACCGCGTCGTGCAGCAGTGGACGCTGGTCGACGTGCTCGCCCTCGACGAGGCGCGTTACGACGCCGAGTGGACCGGAACCGCCATGCGGCGAGCCACGCGCAGCGGCCTGCGGCGCAATGCAGCCGTCGTGCTCGGCAACCGGCGTGACCCCGAGGCGCTCCCCGCGCTCGTCGCGGCCCTCGGCGACGCCGATCCCGTCGTGCGCGGCCACGCGGCGTGGGCGATCGGCAGGATCGACGCGCGCCATGCCTCCCTCGAGCGCGCGGCTGCACTGGAGGCCGACGAGCGCGTGCGGCACGAGCTCGATCGGGCGCGCAGCGGCGCTGCGGAAGCCGACTAGACCGTCGCGACCGCAGGACCCGTCCGGCCTGCAGGACGACTCCGCCGAACCGGCGGTGGCACCAGGTCGTCCCTGCAGATTTCGCGTCGGCGAGGTCGCGCACCGTCGCGCGCGCGCGACCATGCGGTCTCGATGCGGGACTCCATGCTCACGGAACGCCGCGAAACAGCCGATGGCACGGCAGTCGGAATTTCTGCACGCGCAAGCGCAGTTGGCAAGCCACTTGCTTCCCTGCGTGTGCCATCCACTACCGGGAGAAACAGATGAACAGCGGCGACTACTACCAGGAGAAGAAGTGGTGCGAGGCGTGCGACGACTACGTGCGCTACCTCATGAGCGTGGACCACTCCTACTGCATCGACTGCGGCGGCCGCGTGAAGCTCTTCAACCACAAGGACAAGGAGCGCTTCTCGGAGACCATCCAGCGCCACAAGTGGCAGGCCTCCTGAGGCGCCCCCCTGCCGCCGCAGGCGGCTGAACTTGCAAATCGGCCCACGGCACCGGATCCTGCTTCGCCTTCCGAACGCAGGAGCCCGCCTTGAACCCAGCCGATTTCCGCAACGAGCCCTTCACCGACTTCTCCAAGCCCGAGAACCAGCAGGCCTTCGAACAGGCGCTGAAGGACGTGGCCGCGAAGCTCGGCCGCACCTGGCCCTGCTGGATCGACGGCAAGGAGGTCACCGGCAAGGCCACCTTCACCACCACCGACCCCGGTGAGGTGAGCCGCACGGTGGGCACCTTCCAGAAGCTCACCGCCGCCCACGGCGCACAGGCGGTCGAGGCCGCGCACGCGGCCTTCCCCGCCTGGGCCGAGACGCCTGCCCAGCAGCGCGCCGACATCCTGTTCGCCGCCGCGAAGAAGATGCGCGAGCGCAAGCACCACTTCAGCGCCCAGCTGGTCTACGAGGTGGGCAAGTCGTGGGGTGAAGCCGATGCAGACACGGCCGAGGCCATCGACTTCCTCGAGTACTACGCCGGACAGGCGCTGCGCCTCGCCCAGCCGCAGCCGGTCTCGCCGGTCGCAGGCGAGCGCAACCAGATGATCTACATCCCCCTCGGCGTGGGGGCGATCATCCCGCCGTGGAACTTCCCGCTCGCGATCGCAGCCGGCATGGCGGCTGCCGCGATCGTGGCCGGCAACACCGTGGTGCTCAAGCCCGCGAGCCAGTCGCCTGCCGTGGCCGGCATGTTCGTCGAGCTCATGTACGAGTGCGGGCTCCCGAAGCAGGTCCTGAACTTCGTCACCGGCCCGGGCTCCGAGCTCGGCGGCGCGCTCGTCAAGCACGCCAAGACGCGCTTCGTGTCGTTCACGGGCAGCAAGGAAGTGGGCCTGTGGATCAACGAGGAGGCCGCCAAGACGCAGAAGGGCCAGGTCTGGATCAAGCGCGTCATCGCCGAGATGGGCGGCAAGGACAGCATCCTCGTCGACGCCGAGTGCAACCTCGACGCCGCTGTCGAGGCCGTGGCTGCCTCCGCCTTCGGCTACCAGGGCCAGAAGTGCTCGGCGTGCAGCCGCGCCATCGTGCACGCACAGGTCTACGACGAGTTCGTGAAGAAGCTCGAGCCGCGCGTGAAGGCCATCGCCCAGGGCCACCCGTCCGTGCGCACCAACTGGATGGGCCCGATGGTCGACGCCGGCGCGAAGAAGAAGACCCTCGAGTACATCGAGATCGGCCGCAAGGAAGGCAAGCTGCTGTGCGGTGGCGCCGCCGGCGCGGGCAACGGCCACTACGTGCAGCCCACCGTGTTCGTCGACGTGAAGCCGATGGCGCGCCTCTCCCAGGAGGAGATCTTCGGCCCCGTGCTCGCGGTCATCCGCGTGGCCAGCTTCGAGGAGGGCCTTGCCGTGGCCAACAACACCGAGTTCGGGCTCACCGGCTCCGTGTTCACCACGGACGAGCAGCACAAGGAGCAGTGCCGCCGGAAGTTCCACGTGGGCAACTTCTACATCAACCGCAAGTGCACCGGCGCGCTGGTGGGCGCCCACCCGTTCGGCGGCTTCAACATGTCGGGCACCGACAGCAAGGCCGGCGGCCCGGACTACCTGCTGCAGTTCCTGCAGGCGAAGACGATCAGCGAGAAGATCGGCTGAGCCGCGCACGCAGTCGCTGCAAACACGACGGGCCGGGCATGAGTGCCCGGCCCGTCGCGTTTCACGGCTCCTGCCGCGGATTGCTCAGAAGATCCGCACCGACGCGCCCGGGGTGACCGCGAGGCCGAAGGTCGTGCCCGTGTCCCACACCAGCCACTGGGCGGTGAGGTTGATGCCGGACAGGCTCGGGTCGGCGGGGATCGCCTGGCGCACCGTGCCGAAGCCCTGACCGCCCGTGCCGTTCGTGCCGCCCAGCACGGTGTTCAGGAAGAGCGCGCTGCCGAAGATGTCTGCGTGCAGCGGGATGCCGTTCCAGTTGGTGCCGGGGATGGCCGGCAGCAGCGAGATGGCCAGCGTCGCCTGCGCGCCGCCGCGCGCCTGGTGCACGCCAAGCTTGAACTCGCCGTTGCCAACGTTGGCGGGCACTTCCGCCAGGACCTGCGGCACCAGGCCGCCCGTGCCCGCGCTGCCTGCGCCGAAGACAAAGCCGTTGGGCCCCATCAGCTCGCCGCGCAGCGTCGGCCGGTCGAAGGGGAACTGACGGGCCGCCACGCGCGGGTCGGTGAGCGCGTTGCCGACGAAGTCGGCCAGCGCGTCGAGCTGCATGGGCATCAGGTTGAGCGGGACGAGCGCCGGGTCCTTGTTGTCGTTGAAGGGGCCGCCGCCGTTGTTGTAGAAGCCCATCGCCTGCTGCACGGTCTGGAACAACCCGTTGTGCATCAGCATGCGGCGCAAGCCGACGTTGCGCAGCGAGGGCACCTTGAACCTGCCGCGGTCGGCGAAGTTGTTGGTGACCGCCTGCCTGCCCATGTCGTCCGCCACCGGCGTCACGCCGATGTTGCGGAACGTGTTGTCGGTGAACAGTCCCGGGGTGTGGCACAGGTTGCAGCGCGCCGGGCCGTTGAACAGGTTCATGCCGCCCTGCTGGCGCATGGTGAGCGCTGCCGTGTTGCCGCGCTGGAACTGGTCCCAGGGCGTCTGGTCGGGAACCAGCGTGCGCTGGTAGGTGGCGAGCGCGAAGGCGATGCGCGTGGCGGTGATGCCGCTGTCGCCGAAGGCCGCCGCGAACAGCTGCGGATAGGTCGGGTTGGCGGCGATCGCCGCGCTCACGTCCGCGGGCAGGTTGGTGGCGAGACCGAGCGGCTTCGCGCCGGCAAGCTTGTTGGTGATCTGTGTCCACGAGCGCACGTCGTGGGCCATCTCCACCGAGGAGAGCGGCGGCTCCGCGGCCTGGTTCTCCAGCGCGCCACCTGCGGCGATGCGCTGCACGCCGGTCTGGGGGTCGAGGAACCGGCCGCGCGCGCGACCGTCCCAGAACAACTCAGGCGCCCAGGGCGCCACGTAGAACCCCTGGCTCGAACGATTGGTGGCCTGCGGCTGGAAGCCGAACTGGGGCGAGCGCCGGTAGTTGTTGCTCGCGTCGGCAGCACGGAGGCCGGCCGATCCACGGATGTCGTCGGGCGTGCCCAGCAGGTTGTCGCGGCCGGGATGGATGGCCGCAGGCCGCGGGTCGCCGCCGCCTGCCTCGGGACGGTGGCAGGTGCCGCACGCGACGCGGTTGTCCGAGGACATCTGCTCCTCCCAGAAGAGGATCTTGCCGAGCACGGCCTTCTCGGCGGTGATCGGGTTCTCGGGCGGGACGGGGACGGGCGGCAGGCCGCCGGGCCCCTGCGCGCAAAGGCCACCGGCCAGCGCCGCGAGGGCGACCGGCAGCAGCAGGGTCTTGGGTGCGAGCAGCGTGGCGAGCTTCATGAACGGGATCCTCGCAAAGGGGCTGGGCTGCTTACGCAAGGCCTGCCGCGAACACACGGAAAAGGTACACCCACCGCACCCCTGCCGCAGCCCTTCAGGCGACGGCCGCGAGGCGGGCGGTGATGAGGTCGCTGTAGTCCTTGCGCAGGTCGAGGTTGCGCGCCCGCCGGAGCAGCTTGCGCGCCGCGGACTTCTTCCCCTGGGCCTGCATGACCTCGGCCATGGCAACGGTCGTTGCCGTGTCCCATGGGTCGTGGCGCAGCAGGCGCGCAAAGGTGCGCCGCGCCGCCTCGAAGTCCCCCCGCAGGTGGCTGGCCTGTCCCTCGGCGAACACCGCGTTGCGCTGCCGCGCCATGCGGCCGAGGCGCCGACGCAGCCTCGCCCACAGCCACCAGAGCACGCTGAGGGCGCACACGGCCTGCATCGCCCAGAGCGTCGCCACGTACAACTCGCCGCGGTCCTCCAGCGCGTAGCGCACCAGCAGCGCGCCGTCCGCGAGGCACCAGACCACCACCATCAGCCACACGCCGCGCGCGACCAGGCCGGTGCGCAGGCAGGCGGTCGCCACCAGCACTCCTGCGGCGAAGATCGCGAGGTTTGGCAGCAGTTGGTCGGGGTACACCGGCCGTGAAGGTAGCGAGGCACGGCGCCGATGCCACGGTGGAACCGGCGCCACACCCTTGGGTGGCACCGCGGACCGGCGTAGGCTCCGCGCGTGCACTTCCCGGACTGCAGGCTCTACCTCCTGTTCACGCCGTCGCTCTGCAAGGGCGACCCGTGGACCACGCTGGCCGCGGCGCTGCGCGGGGGCGTGGACGTGGTGCAGTGGCGCGTGAAGGAGACCGACCGCGCGGGCGCCGACCGTGCCAAGTCGATGTGCGATGCCGCAGGCGTGCCGTTCGTCGTCAACGACGACCCCACGCTGGCCGTGCGGACGGGCGCCCATGGCGTGCACCTCGGCCAGGACGACGCGCCGGCGGCCGAGCACGCGCTGCAC
>JBEATZ010000307.1:0-3353 GCA_041161695.1 Planctomycetota bacterium
CCTGGTCGCCGCGTCCAGCGGCAGCCACCGTGGCGCGATCGAGCACCGCGCGATCGACGTCACACAACGCGGCGACCAGGTCGTCGCCTTCACCGACTACCGCCGGCTGCTCGACTCCGGGTCGGTGGATGCGGTCGTCATCGCCACGCCCAACCACTGGCACGCGTTGATGGGGGTGATGGCCTGCGAGGCAGGACTCGACGCGTACGTCGAGAAGCCGGTGAGCCACGACGTCTGGGAAGGTGCGCAGCTCGCGGCCGCGGCCGAACGGCACGGTCGCGTGGTCGCGTGCGGCACGCAGTGCCGCAGCCACTCGGGGCCCGCGGAGGCCATCGCCTTCGCGCGCAGCGGCCAGCTCGGCGCGATGAAGCTCGTGCGCGGGTTGTGCTACAAGCGCCGCGGCTCGATCGGCAGGGTGCGCGCGGCCCAGCCCGTGCCCGCCACGGTGGACAGCGACCTGTGGTTCGGGCCGGCTCCGCTGGCGCCCGTGATGCGCTCGCGCTTCCACTACGACTGGCACTGGCAGTGGCCCTACGGCAACGGCGACCTCGGCAACCAGGGCGTGCACCAGATGGACCTGTGCCGCATGGCGATCGGGGCCGAGGAACTGCCTCGCACCGTGCTGGGGATCGGCGGCCGCGTCGGCTACGAAGACGACGGCGAGACGCCGAACACGCAGCTCGTGTGGGCCGACTACGCGCCGGTGCCCATCGTGTTCGAGGTGCGCGGCCTGCCGGAGCGCGCGGGCAGCGACGGCCTCGATGCCCACCTCGGTGCGCAGATCGGCCTCACGATCCACTGCGAGCACGGCACGGTGGTGATCCACAGCTACACGGCCGGGTTCGCGCTCGACCGCGAGGGCAAGCGCATCCGCGAGTTCAAGGGCGGCGGCGACCACTACGCGAACTTCACGGCGGCCGTCCGCGCAGGCGACGCGAAGCTGCTGAGCGCGGATGCACGCACGGGGCACCTGAGCGCCGCGCTGTGCCACCTCGGCAACGAGTCGGTGCGCCGCGGCAGGTCCGCGGGCCTCGCGGAGATCGCCGAGCGCGTGGCCGGGACCCCGGCCCTCGCCGAGTCCCTGGAGCGCATGCGCGCGCACCTGCAGGCAAACGGCATCGGCGCCATCGGCCTCGAACGCGCGGACACGATCGTGCTGGGTGCCGTCGCCGACCCCGACGACGACGAGACGCTGTGGCAGCCGCGCGCCTACCGCGCGCCCTTCGTGCTGGAGGAACAGGCGTGATCCGTACCTCTGCATCCCGGCTGTCGTGCGTGTTGCTCGCGTGTGCGGGCGGACTGTGCGCCCAGCAAGGCGACAAGAAGGACGAGGTGCAACTCGACCTGCCCGCGAACCTCGCGATCCCGCCCGCCACCGTGCGCAGCGCAGCGGAGGAACAGGCGACCTTCACGGTGCCGGCAGGATTCCGGGTGGAACTCGCGGCTGCCGAGCCGCTGGTGGGCGACCCGGTCGTCGCGCGCTTCGACGCGCACGGCAGGCTGTGGGTGGTGGAGATGCGCGGCTACATGCCCGACATCGACGGCAAGGGCGAGGACGCCCCGGTCGGGCGCGTCGTCGTGCTCACGGACGACGATGGCGACGGCCGCATGGACCGCTCCAGCGCCTTCCTCGAGGGCCTCGTGCTGCCGCGCGGCGTGCTGCCGCTCGCGGGTGGCGCGCTCGTGATCGTGCCGCCGCAGCTGTACTGGTGCCCCGATGCCGATGGTGACCTGCGCGCCGACCGCATGGAACCGGTCGGCGACGGCTTCGATGCCGGCATCACCAACCCCGAGCACTCGGGCAACGGCTTGTTGTGGGGGATCGACAACCGCATCCACCTCGCCAACCACCCGTGGTCCTACCGGCGCAAGCCGGACGGCACGTGGGAGCGGCAGCCTGCAGCCGGTCACGGCCAGTGGGGGCTCGCCCAGGACGACGTGGGCCGGCTGTACTTCAACTACAACAGCGACTGGCTGCGCGCCGACCTGCTGCCCGGCGCCCACGCGGCTGCGCGCCGCGGCACGGGCGGCCTCGCCGGCACCAACGTGCAGCTGACCGCCGACCAGTCCGTGTACCCGGGCCGCGTGACGCCAGGCGTCAACCGCGGTTACCAGCCCGGCATGCTCGCCGACGGCGTGCTGCAGCGGAACAGCGCCGTGTGCGGGGCGCTGGTCTACCGCGGGACGCTGCACCCGGACCTCCGCGGCAGCGTGTTCGTGTGCGAGCCAGCCGGCAACCTCGTGCGCCAGTTCGTGCTCGACGAACAGGATGGCGCCGTGACCGCGCGCAACCCGCACGGGCGCGCCGAGTTCCTCACCTCGACCGACGAACGCTTCCGGCCGGTGGACCTCACGCAGGGGCCCGATGGCGCGCTGTACGTGGTCGACATGTACCGCGGGGTGATCCAGCACCGGAACTTCGTCACCACCTTCCTGCGCAAGCAGGTGCTCGCGCGCGGGCTCGAGCGCCCGATCGGCCTCGGCCGCATCTGGCGCGTGGTGCCGGAGGCGGGACCCGTGCCGAAGGCTGCGGCGGCCCCGGCCACGCTCGATGATGCGGCGCTCGTCGCCGAACTGCGCAGCCCGGACGGGGCCCGGCGCGACCTGGCCCAGCGCGTCCTGGTCGAGCGCCGTGCCGTGGCCGTGTCGCCCGCGCTGCGCGCGCTCGTGCGCGATGCGGCGGCGCCCGTCGCCAGCCGCGTGCACGCGCTGTGGACGCTGGAGGGCACCGGTGCGCTGCTGCGCGACGACGTGCTCTGGGCGCTGCACTCCGGCGAACCGTGGCTGCAGGCGCATGCGCTGCGCGTAGGCGAGCCGTGGCTCGCGATGGGCAACCGTGTCGTGCTCGAACTGGCGCTGCTCGCCGCAGCCAGCGGCCCGCGCGTGGTCCAGCGCCAGCTCGCGTTGTCGCTCGCCGGGGCGCCCGTGCCGCGCCGCGTGGACGCGCTCGCGCACCTCGCCGCCCTCGACCTTTCCGACGCCTGGCTGCGCGCCAGCCTTGCGGCCGGCGCCGCCGGCGCGGAGGAGGCCCTCGTTGCCTCGCTCGGCCGGTCCATGGCAGCCACCGAGCCCAAGGGTGCAGCCGACCTGCTGCGGCAGCTCGCGCGGGCGATTGCCGCCTCGCGCGCGGCCGAGCGCCAGGAGCGGCTGTTCTCCCTCGCCGCGGGTGCGCCTGCCGTGTGGCAGCAGAAGGCGCTGCTGCGGGGCGCGCTCGATGCGCTGCCCAAGGGGCAGGCGCGCGCCGGCTGGATGACGTTCGCAGTGACCCCGACCGGGCTCGGCGCGATCCAGCGCCAGGGCGATGCCGAACTCGGCAAGCTCGTGACCGAGTTGCTGGGTGCGGTGGCCATCGC
>JBEATZ010000317.1:0-6074 GCA_041161695.1 Planctomycetota bacterium
GTCCCAGTCGGAGAGCAGGAACTCCGGCTCGAACTCGGTGCGAAAGCCGAAGCTGTCGAACTGGACCGTGTCCTCCAGCGTGCTCGTGTCCTGCTCCAGCTGGTAGCTGTTGACGAGGAGCCCGAAGCGCAGCGGCAGCGCAAAGCGGTCGTGCGCCCAGCGCTGGGTGACGTGGAGGTACACGTCCACCGCCGTGGCCATGACGTTGTCCACGCCCGCGTCGTCGAACATCCCTTCCTCGCTGGCGAGGAGGCCGAAGCGGACGCCGCCGCCGAAGCCGCTGTCCGAGAAGCCCTCGACGCCGATCTCCAGCATGGTTGCCGTGTCGTCGCCATCGAGGTTGGTGCCCGAGGTGTTGTGGTCGAGCTTGCCGATGCCCACGTCGGACCAGATCTGCAGGTGGGGCAGGAACTCCTTGCTGGCGCCGAAGTCGTCCTGGGCGAGGAGGGAGGGGCCGAGGACCAGGGCGAGGGTGCCGGCGAGGCACGTGCGGAGGGGAAGTGCGTGCATGGCACCCATTCTCGCCGCGCGTTGCCGGGATGAACGGGAAATCTCCCGCAGCCGGCGGATCCGCCGCGCACCTGCCGTGTGCGGAACCGCGAGGCGGCCGTTTGGCACCACCGGCTCCGCGCAGGGCCGGTTGTCGTGGAGCGCGCTCGCGCCTGCCGGTAGCCTGCCGCACGCACATGCTCCACAAGTTCCTCCTCGCCGCCTCGCTTGCCGTCCTCGCCTCCTGCAGCGCCGCGCCCAAGCCTGCCGCAGGGCTCGACCGCTGCATCTGGATCGACCGCTGGGACTGGACCAGTGCCCAGCAGATCGAGCAGGCGATCGAGGACTGCCACCAGATCGGCTTCACTGCCGTCATCTTCCAGGTGCGCGGCAACGGCACTGTGCTGTTCCCCAGCCGGACTGAGGTGTGGTCCGAGAAGTTCGGCCACAAGGACCCCGGCTTCGACCCGCTTGCGGTGGCCATCGAGGCCGCCCACCGCCGCGGCATGGAACTGCACGCGTGGCTCAACATGGTTCCCGGCTGGGTGGGCGACAAGCCGGCTGCGGATCAGGGGCAGCTGTGGAACAGCCGGCAGGGCTGGTTCCTCCGCACGCGCGACGGTGCGACCCAGAAGCCCGAGAAGGGCAAGTACCTCGCTCTCAACCTCTGCCTGCCCGAGGTGCGCAGCTACCTCGTGGGCCTGTGCGCCGAGGTCGTGAGCAACTACGCCATCGACGGGCTGCACATCGACTACATCCGCTTCCCGGACCCGGAGAACGGCGACCAGGACGCGCTGGGCGTGGACGCAGAGACGCTGTCGATGTTCTCCCTCGCCACCGGCAAGGCCAGCACCGACGAGACGGCGCTGCGCGCATGGCAGGCGGACTGCGTCACCACCCTCGTCCGCGAGATCTCGACGATGGTGCGCGGCGTGCAGGGCCGCAAGGTGACGCTGAGCGCCTCGGTGTTCGCGGACCCGGTGGTCGCACTGCGCAAGGTGCGGCAGGACTGGGGCGCCTGGGCCAAGAAGGGCTACGTCGACCTGCTCACGCCGATGAACTACACGCCCGACGACAGCGTGTTCGCGCGCCGTGCACGCGAGGAAGTCAGCCTCGGCGGCCGCCGCAAGGTCGTGGTGGGCGTCGGCGCCTACATGCACAAGGACCCGCAGCAGACGATGAGCCAGCTGCGCGCCGCACTCGCTGCCGGAGCGCGCGGCGTGGGCTTCTTCAACTACCGCACGCTCTTCGGCAAGGTCCAGGGCATCACGCCGGACCACCAGGCGCAGCTGCGCGATGCGCTCGCGAGCTGGTTCCGCACCGGCCAGTGACCGGTGCGGCACTGCCCTGCATCAGGGCAGGAACTTGTTCGCTTCCCTGAGCTTGCGCGGCAGGTACTCGTCGATCACGAAGTTCAGTCCCCACTTGGCGAGGGCCTGCTGCTCGGCGCGGACGCCCATCTTGAGCAGCGCCTCGATGGCCTTCTGCCATTCCTTGTGCGCGAGGAAGAACGGGTCGTTCTTCAGGGCGTCGCGCGCACGCTTGATGTCGACCTCCTGCAGCGGGTGGGTCGCGTCCTGCAGCTTGAAGTCGATGATGTCCTGCGGCGTCACGCCCAGGTAGCGCGCCTGCGGCACGCAGAAGAACTGGTTGAGGTGGACGGCGTTGCCCGAGCCCACCTTGAGCGTGCGGTAGATGTTGGTGAAGCCGTACGGATCGCAGTCGTTGAAGGCGTAGACCGGGATCCGGCACTCATCGCTCAGCTTGCGGATGAAGCGGCGCGTGGCGCGGGTGGGCACGCCTGCGGTCTCGACGAGGATGCAGTTGTGCGAGCGCCAGAACTTGTGGTTGTTGAGGCGCTGGAACATACCGCCGGTCTCGATCGCCAGGACGAACTTGGCCTTGGTCTCGAACTTGAGTTGTTCGACCGAGTGGGGGATGGCGTACGAGCCGGTGGCGAAGCCGGTGCAGTCGATGCGCACCTCGCGGTTCGTCTCCGGGTCGCGGTCGATCACGATGAGTTCGCCGGCGACGGCGCCGCCGTGTTCCTCGGGATAGAAGCGCAGTTGCTCGCGGGTGATGCCCTCGAGCGAGAAGAGTGCCTCGATGTCGTCCATCGCCGCGTCGGACTCGGGCTGCTCCGCGAACTTCGCGTCGCCCCAGTTCTTGGACACGTAGTACGCTTCCCTCTTCGTCGCGAAGTCGTCCTGCTCGACCATGTCCTTGCTCAGCGACATGAGCCGCAGCGTCTGGGCGAACGTCTTGACGGTGTTGACCGTGAGCGTGCGCTCGACGCGTGCGCGACCCATCTGGAAGAAGCCGGCCTTCTTGTCGTACTGCGCGTTGCGCAGCGAGCGTTCGGGGAACTTCAGCTCGGGCTTGTCCAGCTTGAGGATGCGGCTGTGCACCGCTTCCGCGGACTTGCGGATCTCGCGCAGCGTCACCTTGTCGAGGTCCGACAGCGGCTTGCGCTCCTTGGGGGCGTCCTTCTTGGCGGCCATGTGGATTCCGTTCTCGGGATGTCGTCGTGAGGGTGTGGGGCGGGGCTCAGAGCTTGCGGCTCTTCTCCAGCACGGTGGTGAGGTTCTCGACGGTGGTCGCGACCTGCTTCTCGTCGAGGGTCAGGATCTCCTTCAGCGCCTGCGCGACGTGAGGGATGTACATCTGGATGTAGTTGCGCTTCTTGTACTCGTTGGCGAGCTTCTTGCCCTTGCGCACGTGGATGCCGAGCTGGCGGCCGCACTCCATGAGGGCGAGGCGCAGTTCGTTGAGGATCTCGGGATACCCGGCGATGGCTTCCTTCGACTCGGAGGTGAACGGCACCCACACCGAGGCGATGTGCACGAACACGACCATCGGTCCGATGGGCAGCGCGCCCTTCGGCTGCTGCAGGCCGTAGTTCTTCCAGTTGGTGGCGATCACCGACTTGGTGACGGCGCACGCGGACTGCTGGAACAACAGCGGCACGCGGTTGGCGTAGCGGATCAGCCGGATGGGCTCGTCGGAGTTGCCCATCAGCAATTCCTCGTTCGCCTTCTGCCGCTTGATCTCGACGATCTTGCCGGTGTCGAGCATGGCGAGCGAGTCACCCGGCTTGCCGAAGGCGATGCCGACCTCGATCGCGAAGGGGTGGCCGCGGTAGACCACCGGCGGGCGCGAGCGCGCGACGTAGAAGTCGGCCTCGACCTCCTTCTTGAGGCCGGCGAGGATCAGGTCCTCGCCGATCGGCGCGATGCAGCTGAGGGGCGGCGCCATGATCTTGGTGGCGTCGATCGCCTTCTTGAGGCGCGTGGCGTCCTCGTTGGCGAGCTTCTTCGGGCTCGTCTCGGGCTTGATGCCGGCGAGCTCGCAGATCTCCTTCGCCACCTTCGGGCCGACGCGGGAGAAGTCCTCCTGCAGGAACGCGCTCACCGCGCGGTTCTCGCTGTCCTGCAGCATCTTGATGAGGATGCCGAGTTCGACGCCGTGCGGGTGCGGCTTGATCTCCTCGACCTCCTTGGGCAGTTCCTTGGTGCCGCGCGCGTACTCGGTCACCAGGCCCTCGGGGTCGGTGTAGGTGATCTGCACGTGCGGGTTGGCCACGGCGGCGAGCTTGAGGAACTCCTCGACGCTGCGCTGGCCGCGCCGGTACTCGCCTTCCAGCTCGATCGACACCTCGGTGCCGTGGTCCTTGTCCCACTGGATCTCCTTGTCGGTCCAGAGCGGGCGGTTCTTCGACGAGTCGATGCGGATCTCGAACTCGTAGGCGAGCGCCTTCTTGCCGGTGCGGGTGCGCACGCGCACCGGGTTGCCGGTGGTGAGCTGGCCGTACATGCCGGCGGCGCTGATGCCGATGCCCTGCTGGCCGCGGCTCTGGCGGAGGCGGTGGAACTTGGAGCCGTACAGCAGCCGGCCGAACACGTTGGGCACCTGCGCCCGCACGATGCCGGGACCGTTGTCCTCGACCACCATGGTGAAGCGGTCCTCGTGGCCCTCCACCTTGCGGATCGCGACCTTGATGTCGGGGAGGATGCGCGCCTCCTCACAGGCGTCGAGGCTGTTGTCGACGGCTTCCTTCACCGCCGTGAGCAGCGCCTTGCGCGGGCTGTCGAAGCCCAGCAGGTGCCGGTTCTTGGTGAAGAACTCGGACACCGAGATCTCGCGCTGCTTGCTGGCCATCTGCTCGGCCGTGGTGCCGCGGCGCGCGCCGTCGTCCTTGGAGGCTGCAGCCTTCTTCTCCGCGGCTGCCTCGAACAAAGTGCCCTGGTTGCTGTCTTCGGTCGTCATCAGGAGAACCCCTCCGCCTGCATGCCCGCGAACACCGGCTCCGCGCCCGTGCCCGCAAGGCCTGCCTGTCGGGCCTCGTGCCAGAAACGGCGCAGCCCGAGCATGTCGTTGTCGTCGAGAACGTAATGTGCAGCGCCTTCGGTTCCATCGCCGGATCCGATCCTGCTGCCGAGTTCGTGGGCCATGCGCAGCAGCGGAGTGATCCGCGCTGCGTCCGCGCCCGGCGCCAGCAGCCAGACCGCGAACACGAAGGGAAGGCCGGTCCACTCGCGCCACGCGCGGCCCATGTCCCACACCTCGCGGCTGCCGGCATCGGCGGCGAGCCCGTCGTCGCCGATGAGCAGCACGAGGTCGTGGGGGAGCGCATCGGGGGACCGCGTGGGGCGGATCACCTCGAAGGTGCAGTCCGGGGCCACCTCGTCGCGTCTCGGGCCCGCGAGCAGGATGCGGAGCAGCGTCACGGAGGTGGCGGAGCTGGCATCGAGGCCGACGCTGCGGATCGCCGTGCCGAGGCGCCGGAAGGCGCGCACCGAACGGATCTCCTCGCGGCACGCGATGCCGAGACCCGGCACCACCCGGTAGCCTGGCTGGCGCACCGCCTCGATCGAGCTCACGAGCGCCGCGTCCAGCGCGCCCTGCCGCAGCCCCTCGATGAGCTGGGTCGGCACCGCGCGGGTCAGTTCCACCCCAGGGACGGACTCGAGGCCTGCCAGCAAGGGCCTGCCGACGCCGAAGGGAACTCCACCGATGCGGATCACGTTGCGCGTCGCACCTTAGGAAAGCCCTCCACCCGGGTCCACACCTTGCTGCGTGCGCTCGCGCGGCCCACAGCGCACCATGAAGCCATGGAATCCGCCCCACAGCCCCGCTCCCTGAGCCGCCGCACCCTGCTCGGGCTGGTGGTGCCTGCCGCACTCGTGGTCGCCTGGTTCGCCGTCAAACAGGGCGTGCGCACGCACGTGGACGGCGTGATCCAGGCCTCGATCGGCAGGCCGCTCGCCGACTTCTCCCTCGAGGACACGACGGGCAGGCGCTGGTCGAAGGCGGACCTGCTCGGCAAGCGGGTGGTGCTGCACTTCTTCCGTTCCCACTGTCCGACGTGCGATGTGGAGGCGCCCGAGTACCGCGCCTTCGAGCAGTGGGTGGGCGACCGGGCGCTGGTGCTGCACGTGATCACGGACCGGGTGATGGGGTTCGAACCGGAACAGACCGAGCGGACGATCGCGCAGAAGGGCTTCCGGCAGCCGGTCCTGCACGCCGACCAGGCGTTCATGGAGGCGCTGCACAAGGTGGAGTGGTCGCGCGTCACGCCGGTCACC
>JBEATZ010000326.1:0-2789 GCA_041161695.1 Planctomycetota bacterium
CACCCAGCTACTCGTTCGTGCCGCAGGCAGGCGGCAGCGCGAGCTGGCCGTGGGTCGTACCCGGCAACCCTGCCTTCCTCGGTGCCACGGTGGGGGCGCAGTGGCTGCTGTTGCAGGCGCCCAGTTCGCCGTGTGCGGGCTTCGGCGGACTCGCCGCGACCGCGCGGCTGCACATGACCTTGGGGACCTGAGTCGGCGCCCGCTACGCTGGGCACGAGCCGCCATGCCCACGCCACGCGAATCCTGGTCGATCAGCGTCCACAAGGACTACCTGAAGTTCAGTGCCGCCCACTTCCTGATCTTCCCCGACGGGACGGCAGAGCAACTGCACGGGCACAACTACAAGGTGTACGTGGACGTGCAGACGGGCCTCGACCAGCACGGGCTCGTGCTCAACTTCAAGGAGATCAAGCCGCTCATCCGCGAGCTGGTGGACAGCCTCGACGAGCACGTGCTGATCCCGGGCAACCACCCGGTGCTCACGGCCGTGACCAACGCCTCCGGCCAGATGGAGATCCGCTACCTCGACCGCTACTACTCGATCCCGGCGAAGGAGGTGATCGTGCTGCCGATCAGCAACAGCTCCGCCGAGAACCTCGCCACGTGGGTGGGCCGCGAGATCCTCGCGCGCATCGGGAAACGCTGGCCCGGCTTGCACGTGCAGAAGCTGTCGGTGGGGGTCGAGGAGACGCCCGGACAGCGCGGCATCTACACCGTGGAATCCTGAGCGCATGGACGCGCTTGGCGCCGGCTGCATCGCGCTCGGCACCGTGCAGGCTGCCTGGTCCGCGCTCGAACTCCTGGCCGTGCGCGCGGTGCCCGACCTGCCCGGGGCGCTGCCTGCCGAGGCGCCCCGCATCACGGCCGTGCTGGCTGTCCGCGATGGTGCGCACGAGATCGAGCAGACGGTGCGCGCGCTGCTGGCCCAGCAGGATGTCGCGCTCGACGTGGTGGTGGTGGACGACCGGTCGACGGATGCGACTGCCGTGATCGTGGAGCGCATCGCGCAGCAGGACTCGCGGGTGCGCCTCGTGCGCGTGCGCGAACTGCCGCAGGGCTGGCTCGGCAAGCCCCATGCACTCGCGCAGGGCGTGAAGCACGCGCAGGGCGAGTGGCTACTCTTCACCGATGCCGATGCGCGCTTCACGCCGCTGGCGCTCGCGCGCGCGGTTGCCGCGGCCACGGCCGCAGGCGCAGGCCACGTGATGCTGCTGCCGGGGCCGCGGCAGGCGGGGCTCGGCGGCTGGGCGGGCTGGCTCGCGTTCCAGCTGATGGCCATGCCGCGCCTGTGGTTCGTGCAGCGCGACCCGCCCCGCACCTTTGCCGGCATCGGCGCGTGCAACCTCGTGCGCGCAGCCGACCATCGCGCCGTGGGCGGCCACGAGGCGCTGGCCATGGAGGTCCTCGACGACGTGTACCTCGGCTTCCTGCTGTTCCGGCACGGGGTGAGGGCGCGCGCCTGGTTCGCCCCGCGCGAACTCACCGTCGACTGGGGCTGCACGATCGCGGACCTGCTGTTCGTGCTGGAGAAGAACTTCTTCGCCGCCACGCGCTTCCGCACCGTGCTTGCGATCGGCGCAGCGGCCGTGGCGCTCGCGGTGTTCGGCGCCTCGGTGGCGGCGCCTTGGCTGCACCCGCTCGGCGGCGTGGCGCTCGCTGGCGCGCTCTCGGCCATCGTGCCCGGCCTCGCGCTTGCCCGGCGCGACGGTGCCCCGCGTGCCGCCGCACTGCTGGTGCCGCTCGCCCGCGTACTGCTGCCGCTCGCGCTGCTGCGCTCGACGGTGCTCACCCTCGTGCGCGGCGGCATCCGCTGGCGTGGCACGCACTACCCGCTCCGTGCCCTGCGCGCGGGCATGTGCCGGCACTGAGTCGTGGCGCGTCGCGCAGCCGGGACCTAGGATCCGGCGCGACCGCGATGCTCACCTTCCAGCAACTCATCCTCCGCCTGCAGGACTACTGGGACAAGCAGGGCTGCACCCTGCTCCAGCCCTACGACATGGAAGTGGGCGCGGGCACGAGCCACACCGGCACGTTCCTCCGCGCGCTGGGCCCGGAGCCGTGGAAGGCCGCCTACGTGCAGCCGAGCCGCAGGCCCAAGGACGGCCGCTACGGGCAGAATCCCAACCGCCTGCAGCACTACTACCAGTACCAGGTGGTGCTGAAGCCCGCGCCCGCCAACATCCTCGAGCTCTACCTCGGGTCGCTGGAGGCGGTGGGCTTCGACCTGAAGCGCAACGACGTGCGCTTCGTCGAGGACGACTGGGAGAACCCGACGCTCGGCTGCTGGGGCCTCGGCTGGGAGGTGTGGCTCAACGGCATGGAGGTGACGCAGTTCACCTACTTCCAGCAGGTGGGCGGCATCGACTGCAAGCCCATCACCGGCGAGATCACCTACGGCCTCGAGCGCCTGGCCATGTACCTGCAGGGCGTCGAGAACGTGTTCGACCTGACGTTTGCCGACGGCGTGAAGTACGGCGACGTGTTCCACCAGAACGAGGTGGAGCAGAGCGCCTACAACTTCGAGCACAGTGACGTGGAGTTCCTGCTGCAGGCGTTTGCCGCGCACGAGAAGCAGAGCAAGCTGCTGATGGAACAGAAGCTGGCGTTGCCTGCCTACGAGCAACTGCTCAAGGCCGCGCACACCTTCAACCTGCTCGACGCCCGCGGCGCGATCAGCGTGACCGAGCGCGCTGCTTACATCGGCCGCATCCGCAACCTCGCGCGTGCCGTGGCCGCGAGCTACCTCGACAGCCGTGCGCGCCTGGGCTTCCCCATGGCGCCCAAGGCGT
>JBEATZ010000353.1:0-4144 GCA_041161695.1 Planctomycetota bacterium
ACGATGGAGAGCGAACTCTGGTCCATCCTGGTCCGGAACCGTGATCGCGGCCTCGACGGCATCGGCATCCACAGCAGCCCGGTGCTCACGCCCAAGCCGGACCTTGGCACGCCTGCGGGCCTCGAGCGCTACAGACAGGACTTCCTCGCCGGCGTGGCGAATGCACTGGCGAGCGCGCAGCTCGCCCGGCCGCAGTACCTGCTCATGGGCATGAGCCTCGAGCACATCCTCGCCGGCATCGAGCCCATCCGCGCGACGATGGCGCAGTTGGCGCAGGGGTGCGACCTGTCATGGTCGACGTGGCACGATGCGGCGAAGGCGGCGCTCGACCGCTACGGCGCCAAGCGCATCGGGCTGATCACCCCGTTCCAGGGACCGGCAAACGAGTCGGCGGCGCGCATGTTCCGCGACCTCGGCTTCGAGGTCGTCACCACGTTCGGATTCTGCTGCGGGAACGCACAACACATCGCGCACATCCCGGACGAGGCGAAGGAACGCGCGATCACGGAGCTGCTCGCCACGCCGGCCAACCGGCTCGATGCGGTGGTGCAGTGCGGCACCAACATGAGCATGACCGCGGTCGCCGAGCGGCTCGAGCCGAGGATCGGGATCCCGATCCTGGGCATCAACGCGACCCTGCTGTGGCATGCGCTGCGTGAGACCGGCATCACGGCGCGCGCCGAGCACGCCGGCCGGCTGCTGCGCGAGCACTGATCGTCGTCGCGCGCCGAAAAGGCGATCACGCCGTCAGCGCGCGGCCGCCTTCTACTCCGCGGCCATGGCGCTCACGAGCAGGCCGAGCACGCGCCCGTCTGGGCCCATGCCCTCGTCCTTGGGCACGAACGGCTTGCAGGTGACGTGGCACTCCGCGAGCTGGCCGGCAGGCACGCCTTCCGGGACCTCCCAGCGCAGCTCGTAGGGCTTGCCGGGTTCGATCTCGATGCGCCCGCGCGGGATGCCGTCAACGGACAGTTCGGCGAAGCTGGGCCGCGGGCGCGGCGCGATGGTGACGCGCACCGTGCGCCAGGGCCGGTCCGACTGCAGGTAGAACCAGCACTCGCCCATGGACCAGCGGTGGCCGGGCTCGGCGTGGTGCCAGCCCGGACCGAGCGAGCCCTGGTCGTCGTCGCCCATGCGGATCACGCTGCGCGGCTTCGCGCAGTAGCGGTCGTGGATGGCGTGCAGGTCGCCCACGCCCACCATCTCGTGGAAGCCCTTCTCGAAGAATCCGGTGATCTCCGCGTCCTTCACGCGCCGCAACCGCTGGGTGCGGAAGCGCCGCCACAGCAGGCCGGGCAGGTTGCGCAGCACCCACGCATGCGAGTCGCGGATCGCCTGCAGCACGCGCTTCGGCAGCGGGCCGCCGCCGCGCGCGATGTGGTCCTCGAGCGACTGGATGCGCGCGCGGTCGTGCTTCTTGAGGCCGCGCCACGAGCGCACGACGTTGTACAGCGAGTAGTTCTTGGTGAGCGACTGGAGGCGGTTGCGCTCGCACAGCATGCGGCGCCTGCCCTCGCGCTCGGCAAGGGTCTCCTCGCTCTCGCTGGTCTTGGGGCCCGCGGCGGTGGCGAGGTCGCCGTGCCAGTCGTGCACGGCCGTGGCGCTCGGCACGTAGTAGACCTCGTGGCCGGCGAGGCGCGCGCGCCAGCACCAGTCCACGTCCTCGAAGTACATGAAGAACGACGCATCGAAGCCGCCGATCTCGCGCACCACCTTGTTGCGCAGCATGAGCGCGCCGCCGCAGGTGCCGAACACGCGCTCGATGGCAAAGCTCGGCGAGCGGTCGGGCCTGCCGATGTCGCGGTCGGCCGCGAAGCCCGACTCGGTGATGACGATGCCCGTGGAGTTGAGGATGGTGGGGCAGCGGCGCATCAGCATCTTGCCGCCGAAGGTCGCGCCCTCGGGGTGCTTGCGCGCCGCGTACACGAGTTCACTCACGAAGTTGCGCCGCGCCACCGCATCGTGGTTGAGCAGCACGAGGTAGTCGGCCTTGGAGCGCTCGAACAGCAGGTTGTGGCCGGCGGCGAAGCCAAGGTTCTGCTTCGACTCGAGGACCTCGAAGGTGGGGTAGTGCTTGCGCACGAAGTCGGCGGTGCCGTCGCCCGAGGCGTTGTCGAGCACGGTGACCTTGAGTCCCGGCCAGTCCTGCGCCAGCAGCGAGTCGAGGCAGGGTGCGATGTAGTCCTTGGAGCGGTAGGCGAGCACCACCGCCTCGACGGTCTCGGTGCCCTGCACGGGCTTCACGGCAGGTGCGGCCGTCACGCCTGCGGCGGCCGCGCGCAGGGCGGCAGCCGTCGGGTTGCCGTGGGCGTCGACGCGAACCCCTGTCACTTCGTCGAGGTAGCGCGCAAACGCTTCCTCGCCCGGGCCGCCATCGCACAGGTACACGGGGGCGGTGACGGCACCCTTGCTCCGCTCGTGCGGCAGGTCCGCGAGCGGCAGCAGGCGGTAGGAACGCTCCCACGCCGCCGGTGCCTGGTACGGCTCCGGGCAGAAGATCGTCACGCCGTCGCCGGCCGCGAGTTCGGGCAGGACGTTGCGGGCGACCCGCACCGCGGCTCGGTCCGAGGGCAGCGCGCACACCACGAGGGCCAGCGAGGGCATTGCCGGATCATGCCGGACGGGTTCGCACACGCAAGTTCGATGCACGCCCGGGCGCATGGACGATCGACTGGTCGCCCGTGTGCAGACGTGGTGCCGGCGTTAGAGTCGACCCCGGAAGAAGGTGCTGCGAGTCACGTCGTGCCCGCTGGGAGCGGTTGCTGCGCACCTGCCTGCGACATGCACACCCTCGATGCAATCCTTGCTGCCTCTGCGTGTGCATGGAGTCTTCCTCCTTGTGTGCTCCTGGCCGAGGTCGCTGCTGCGAGGTGGGGTGTGGCAGCTGTGCGGGGTGCGGACGGTGCGCGTCCAAGGTGCGCCGTCCTGGTGCCGGCGCACGACGAGTCGCACGGGATCGCCGCAACGCTTGCATCCATCCGGCCCCAGCTGGTCCATGGCGACCGCATGCTCGTGGTCGCCGACAACTGCACGGATGCGACCGCCGCGATTGCCCGCGCATCCGGGGCCGAGGTCGTCGAGCGCACGGATGCGAGCCGCCGAGGCAAGGGCCATGCGATGGCCGCTGGGGTGAGGGCCCTCGCAGGCGATCCCCCCGACGTGGTGGTGTTCGTCGATGCGGACTGCGACCTGGCCCCGGGTTCGCTCGACCGCCTGGTGCGCCACGTCGCAGCAACCCGTCAGCCTGCACAGGCCGGCTACCGGATGGAGGTGCCGGCTCAGGCGGTCCATGGCGTCAGGTTGCTGCAGTTCGCCTGGATCCTGCGCAACCACACCCGAGCCCATGGACTGCATCGGCTTGTCGGAGGCTGCCAGTTGCAGGGTTCCGGCATGGCGATCCCATGGCAGGCGCTGCAGCACGTGAGGCTCGACACGGACGACCTCACCGAGGACCTGCGGCTCGGACTGGAGTTGGCGCTTGCCGGATGGACGCCTGAGCCATGTCCTGGTGCCGTGGTCGTGAGCAGGTTCCCGGCGACTGCGCGCGGACGAAGCAGCCAACGGAGGCGGTGGGAACAGGGGCATCTTGCGACCCTGGTGCGTCGCGTTCCGGTCCTTCTGGTTCGCGGCCTGCTGCGTGCGGACGTGAAGCTGGTCGGCATGGGGCTCGACCTGATGGTCCCGCCGCTCGCATTGCTTGCGACCGTGCTCGTCGCCCACGGACTGCTGGGAGCCTTCTTGGTTGCCGACGGTGGGAGTGGACTCGCGCTGGCCGTCGCGATCGTCGCCCTCTCCCTGCTTGCAACTGCCGTTGCACTCGCCTGGCTGCGCGATGCCAGGGGTATGGTCCCTGCCGCGACGTTCCTCCTCGTTCCCGCGCACGTGCTGCGCAGGGTGCCGTCGCACGTGGAGCTGTTGTTCCTTCGCGCAGGATGGAATCGGGCAGAGCGACCCGGATCCTGATCGCTATTCGTTGCCGAGGCTTCCCGCCGGCGCCGATCCCCGGCTGCCGTTGCCGCCGTTGACGAGGTGCGGCCTGCAGATCTCGGCCAGCGTCCTGCCGACGGCAGCAGGGGAGGCAGCGGGCGCGAACAGGTCTTCCGTCCGCCGTGCCTCGCGCGCGAGGTCGTCGAGGGACAGGATG
>JBEATZ010000360.1:0-5615 GCA_041161695.1 Planctomycetota bacterium
GTCGCCGTTGCAGCAACCGTTGGCGCCGTTGGCGCCGGTCCAGATGAACCCGTTCGAGCTGACCCCCCTGGGCGCCCCGGGCTGCTTCCAGCACGTGGGCGTCGCTGCAACCGCCGTGTACCTGCCGACCGCCGGCACCGGCACGCTGCCGTTCACGATCCCGAACAGCCAGGCGCTCGCGGGCGTGCGCGTGTTCGCGCAGTCGCTGGCCCTCGAACCCACGGTCAACCCGCTTGGTGTCGTGACCTCCAACGGCCTCGACCTGCTGCTCAATCCCAACTGAGGCCGCGGCCGGGTCGAGGACCCGGCCGGTGCGCGCTCAGCCGCGCACCGCGTCCTGGACGCGCAGCAACTCGTCGAGCAGCGCGCCCACCGTCTCGAGGCGCAGCATGTTGGGCCCGTCGCTCGGCGCGCGGTCCGGGTCCTCGTGCACTTCCATGAACAGGCCGTCGACGCCGCATGCCACTGCGGCGCGCGCGAGGTAGGGCACCTTGGTGCGGTCGCCGCCCGTCGACTTGCCCTCGCCGCCCGGCCGCTGCACCGAGTGGGTGGCGTCGAACACGAGCGGCTGGCCGAACGCGCGCATGGTGGGGAAGCCCGCGAAGTCGACCACCAGCGTGCGGTAGCCGAAGCTCGCGCCGCGCTCGGTGATCATCACGTTGGGGTTGCCGGCCTCGCGCACCTTCGACAGCACGTTGCCCACGTCCTCGGGGGCGAGGAACTGGCCCTTCTTGACGTTGACGACCTTGCCGGTGGCCGCAGCCGCCAGCAGCAGGTCGGTCTGCCGGCAGAGGAACGCGGGGATCTGCAGGCAGTCGACGACCTTGCCCACCTCGGCACACTGCGTGCTCTCGTGCACGTCGGTGAGCACGGGCAGTCCCAGTTCGCGCTTCACCTCGGCGAGGATGGCGAGGCCGCCCTCGACGCCGAGGCCGCGGAAGGCCGCGCCGCTGGTGCGGTTGGCCTTGTCGTAGGAGCTCTTGAAGACCAGCGGGATGCTCCGGCTCCTGCACAGCTTCGCCAGCGCCTCGGCGTGGCGGAGGCAGTGTTCGCGGCTCTCGATCACGCACGGGCCGGCGATCAGCGCAAAGGGATTGCCGCCGCCGAACGCGGCGGTGCCGACGTGCACGGTGCGGGTGACGGAGCGGTCTGCGGGCATGGCGCGGATGGTAGCGGCAGGAGGTGCTCAGGCACGCGCAACCTGCGGGCTATCGTGACGGCATGCCGTCGCGCACGATCCTCGGTCCTTCCGACCTCCAGCACACCCTCGCGCGCCTGCCGCTCTGGAACTGTCCCGACGGCAAGGCACTTGGGCGCGACCTCGTGTTCGCCGACTTCGCCGCAGCCTTCGGGTTCATGACCGCGGTGGCGGCCGTGGCCGAGGAACTCGACCACCACCCGGACTGGTCCAACGCGTGGAACCGGGTGTCGATCCGGCTGACCACCCACGACCGCGGCGGCGTGACGGAGTTCGACGTCGAACTGGCCCGGCACGTCGACCGGCTCGTGCACGCGCACGGCGGCCGCAGTGCCGGGCCCGCGGGCTAGAGACCGATCACCGCGGAAGCAGCGTCGCTCACCACGGCGCCCAGCTGGTTGAAGGTCGGATCCAGCACCAGCGCCTGGGAGTGGAAGCGCACGCACTGCAGCGCTGCGCTGTTGGGGATGCCGAGCGTCCACGTGGCGGAGTTGGCTGCGCCGGCGAGCACGGTCGTGATGTCCGGGCTCACGCGCAACTGGCAGCCGGGTGCGCCGAGGCCCGCGAGGTCGAGCGGCAGCGTGCCGAGCGGGGAGGTCGTGGTGCTGAGGCCGACCGCCAGGATGGCCGTGCTCAGCGGCAGGTTGTCGAAGGTCACGTTCAGCGCGTTGCCGATGCGCGGGAACGCCGTGGCAACCTGCCTGCTCGCGGGCAGCGTGCCCGCACAGCCGATGCCGAGGTAGCCGTGGCCCGCCGTGCCGGCGTTGTCGCAGGAACTGAAGGTGAGCGATCCGTTCCAGAGGCGGTTTGCGATGGGCGTGCTGCCGAGGATGCCCACGGATCCGGCGGTGAGCGTCACGTCCGGGTGCGTGAACGTCTGGGTGCCCGTGATGGTCGTGTACTGCGCGCTCGCGCCCGCGGTGGCGACGTGCATGCCCCAGTTGCCCGGTGGCAGGTAGAGGGGCGGGTTCAGGTTCAGCACCTCGAGGTCGGTTGCCCCTGCGGCGCCCGTGGTGGCCACGGTGGCCACGGCACGCCATGCTGCCGGCGTGCGCTCCTGGCCGACGTACGTGCCCGGGATCACCGAGACCACGAAGGTGAGGGCGGCATTCGCCGCAGCCGTGGTCTTGGCCGTCATGCGGCAGATGGTGATGCCGTTGGGGTTGGTGACGTTGAGGTTGAAGTACCCGCCGGCACCCGTGGAGGTGGAGGTGGTGCCGTCCACGACCGTGGCGAGGTTGTTGCCCGGGACGACGGGCTTCGTGAGCGTGTAGGGGCCGCGGCAGTTGCGCGACGCCGAGAGGGTCACGTTCACGGGGTTGCCGCACAAGGTGTTGTAGACCCAGATGGGGTTCTGCGCGGTGCTGTCGGTCACGTTGTCGCCGTCGAGGTCCCATGCCCAGCTGGTGGGCGTCGGCACCGAGGTGTCGGTGAACTGCACCACGCCCCCGGGGGCGATCAGGCTCGAGGTGAAGCCGGGTGTCACCTCGTCGGTGACGATGAACCCGGTGCGCGTGAGGGTCGAGGCAGGGTTTGCGGCATCGAGCACCGTGAGGCTCACGTTCCACGCGCCGCAGCCGGCGTAGATGAAACTTGGGTTCTGCACGGTGCTGTCGACGACGCCGTCACCATTCAGGTCCCACGACCATGCGAGCACGCCGCCTGCTGCGGACGAGAAGCTGCGGTCGGTGAACTGCACCGTGAGCGGGCTCGCTCCTCGGGTGGGCGAGGCGCTGAATGCGGCATAGAGACCGCTCGCCAGCGTGTACTCCACCTCCATCACCAGCCCGTGGTTGGTGGTGATCGATCCCGTGGGGGAGGTGTTGGTCGTGTTGAAGACGCGGCTGGCGAGTGGCGTGCTGGTGGTCACGTCGAGGCTGGTGACCGTGCCGCCTGCATAGGAACCCGCGGGGATGTCGACGTCGACCACGAGGTCGTTGCCGGTCCCGGGGTTGTAGAGGAAGGGAACGGTGAGCGGCAGGTCGACGACCGTGGGACCGGGGAGGCCCGTGCCCGTGCCCGCCCCGGCGAGGAACGGCACGCTGCCCGTGTGCACGGTCAGCAGGTCGGCGCCGTGGTTGGCGGCGAACGTCGTGCTGGGGTTCGCCTGGTCGACCGCCGCCGTCGACATCTGCACCGTGGCCGTGTTGTAGGTGCCGCCGGTCCACGACGCGGTCGTGGCGTTGGCACGCCACTTGAGCCGCGTGATGAGGACCGGGCTGTTCACCGACTGGTTGGTGAAGTGCGTGCTGTCGTAGAGGAGTTGGATGCGGAGCGCGCCCGCGGTGCCGCGGCCCCACGGGTAGGTGTTGTTGCTGTTGCCCTCGGTCGCTGCGAGGCCGACCGGGACGGTGACGGTCGCAGGCGACTGGGCGAGCAGGGAAGCTGCAGAGAGCAGCACGAACAATGCATGGTGCGCGTGCACGGTTCCTCCTGGGCGGTGGACGAGGTCTCGCCGAGCGTGAGCCGGCGAGGAGCACATTGGCCCAGAGCCGGGGAATGTGCGCAAGGGGGTGGCACGGGGCTGCGCGCCCCCCAGAATCCGGCGATGGCCTTCGAACTCGCCCTTGCCACCGTTGCGGACACGCCCGTCCTCGTGCTGCGCGGCAGGATCACCGGGGCCACGGCCCCGGTGTTGGCTGGCTGGCTCGGGGAGCACGTACCCGCGCCCCCCGTGTGGGACATCTCGGCCGTCGACTACCTCTCCAGTGCCGGCATCCGCGTGTTGCTCACGCACGAGAAGCGAGAACGCGCTGCGGGCCGGACGACCACGCTTGCAGGGATGCAGCCGTCGGTGGCCGACCTGCTGGAGATCGCGGGCATGGGCACGTTCTGGCCCCGCAGCCCGGATGCCGAGACCGCTTGCAGGCAGGTTGCGGCCACGACCCGCGCCCCTGCCGCGCGCGTCCTCGAGCACGGTGGTGCGCGCTTCGCGTGGACGGCAGGCAGCGGGGCCGGTGGTCCGATGGAGCAACTCGCCTTCGATGGCCTCGAGCCCACCAGCCTCGCCGAACTCGGGCTTGCCGTCGGTCGCGGCGGGATGGGGGCGAGCCGCGCCGAGGCCGCGGCGCACCCGGTGCGGTTCACGGCTATCGGCGGCATCGTGGCCATGCAGGACCCGGACGGCGCCTGCGACCACCTGCAGGCTGCGCTGCCGCATGCGGCATTCGTGCACGTGGCAGGGGCCGTCGCGTTGCGGGGCGAACCTGCGTTCACGCTGCGCACCGAAGATGCCGTGGGCAGCGCCGCGTTGTTCGCTGCGTGCCGCGCGGCTGCAGGCGACGGATGGCTCGGCATCGTGTCCTGCTCGGCCGACGGCGCGCACCGGCGGCTCGAAGTGGCCGTGCTGGAGCCCGGCCACGTGCAACCGGACGCGCCATCGCCTGCGCTGCAGTGGACCGCAGCTGGCGTGCTGCCGCAGGAACTCGCTGCGCTTGCTGCAGCCCTCGAGTCCGCGGACGACCTCGAGGCCGTGGCTGGCAGCACGTCAGGCCGCAGCAGTGCGGCAGTTGCCTTCGTGTGGCGTGCCGACGCGCAAGCGCGCTGCCGAACCGTCCGCGAGCGCGTCGAGGCTCCTGAGGGCTTCAGCGAGGAAGCAGAGCTCATCGCCCGCAACCTCTACCACGACTGCAGCGCGATCCGGCTCACGCGCCTCACGGGCGGCTACAGCGCCGCCACCTATGCCGTCGAGAGCCACGACCGCGAGGGACGCCGCACGATCCCCACCGTGCTCAAGGTGAGCACGCACGCGTTCACCGACCGCGAGGAGCGCGCCTACCACCAGTACGTGCGCAACTTCATCCTCAACAACAGCACGGTGATCATGGGGCGCGCCAACCGCGGCGCCTCGGCCGGGCTGCGCTACAACTTCGTCGGCATCACGGGCGCGGGGGCGAAGCTGCACTCGCTTGCCGACGTGCACGCCCTGCAGCCGGTCGCCGACCTGCGCCGCCTCTACCTGCAGCTCGCAGGCAGCGTGCTCCAGCCCTGGTACGGGCAGTGGCGCGAGCGCGAGGTCTCGCTGTTCGACGAGCACGACCCGCGCGTGCTGTTCACCGGACTCGAGGCGGTTGCCGCCGAGGTGCTCGGCATCGATCCCGACGCGCCGACCCTCGATTGCACGCCCCTTGCGCGACCCGTCGCCAACCCGTGGTGGTTCTTCCGCCACGAGTGGCCGCGGCTTCGCACGCAGCTCACGCGCTGCCGCGTGTCCATCACCCACGGCGACCTCAACCTCAACAACGTGCTCGTCGACGAGCGCGAGAACCTCTACGTCATCGACTTCTCGGAGACGCGCGAACGCAACGTCTGCTCGGACTTCGCGCGCCTCGAGCCGTTGCTCACGCTCCAGCACCCGCGGCTGGACTCGGACGAGGACGAACTGCGCGTGCTGCTCGCGCACCGGGACCTGCACGGG
>JBEATZ010000394.1:0-2889 GCA_041161695.1 Planctomycetota bacterium
CGGCAGGCTGCCGCGGCGCTCTGGCGCCTCGGACCGCTATGGCGGATCGGCGGGAGCCGCGGCGCTGGGCAGCGGCGACGATGCGCTCGAGGGCGGGATCGTCGGCAAGGCGCTTCCCGTGAGACAGTTCCCCGCCGCGGACGGCACGCGCCTCGACCTCGAGAGCCTGCGTGGCAAGCGCGTGTTGTTCGTGGTGCTGCGCGGGTTCACGTCGCAGGTGTGCGTCTACTGCTTCGCCCAGACCGCGGAGCTGGCGCCGCTGGCGAAGCGCTGGCGCGAACTCGACTGCGAGGTGGTCGTGATGTTCCCGGGCAGCCGCAGCCGGATGCAGGCGTTCCAGCAGGCCTGCGCCAGCGAGTTCGGCGACACCGCCCCGCCTTGGCGCATGGTGTACGACCCCGACCTCGAACTGGCGCAGGCACTCGGCCTGAAGGGCAACCTGGCGCGCCCCGCCTCGTTCGTCCTCGACCGCGAGGGGATCGTGCGCCACGCATACGTCGCGGAGAGCGTCGAGAGCACGGGCGACCGGCCCTCGGCAGCGAAGCTGCTGGAATGGGTCGAGGCCCTCCGCTGAGCGGTGGGGCATGGGAGCGGACTGCGTTAGGGGCTACCCCGTGCACACCATGCCCCGGAACCTCCTCGTCCTCGCCTCCCTGACCTTGGCCGCACTGGCCCAGGAACCCGCCCCTGCCGCGCGCACCGCCGCGGCGCCGAAGCGTCCCAACTTCGTCTTCCTGCTGGCCGAGGGCACGGGGGCGGGCTGGAGCAGCACATCGGTGGCCATGGACGACCGGCTGCCGGAGGCGAAGGGACCGGCAGGCCTCACGCCCAGCCTCGAACGCCTCGCGAAGGAAGGCGTGCGCTTCGGCACCTTCTACGTGTCCGCGCCGCGCTGCACGCCGGCGCGCGCGACGCTGCTGACGGGCAAGAGTGCGGCCACGCTGCACATGACCTACGTCAACGAGACGGGCTCGGAACGCCGCGGCGCTGGCGATGCCGGCGGAAGTGGCGGTGGCGGACAACAGGGTGGCGGCGGTGGCCTCCGCGGCGGCCAGCGCGGTGGTGGTGGCGGCGGCGGCGGGCGCAACCGCGAGGCCGCGGCGGAGGAACCGACGTCGGTGAAGAAGCTGCTGGTGCCCGCGAGCGAGACGCAACTGCCCGCCGGGATCCCCACGATTGCCTCGCTGCTCCGTGAGGAGGGCTATGCCACCGCCCACTTCGGCAAGTGGCACGTGGGCCGCGTGCCGCCCTCGGGCCACGGCTTCGACGTGGACGACGGCGCCAACACCAACCAGGGCCCCGGGCGCGATCCCAAGCCCAACCCGGAACAGGCCTACGCGATCACCGACCGCGGCATCGCGTTCGCACGCGCACAGGTGAAGGCAGGCAAGCCCTTCTACCTGCAGCTCTCCCACTACGGCGGGGGCAGCGAGGACGAGTCGCGGCCGGAGACGCGCCAGGCGCTGGCCGAGCAACTGCGCGGCATGCGCGGCAAGGGTGCGTGGCAGGCAGCGATCCTCGCCGACGTCGATGCCAACCTCGGCCGCGTGCTCGCGGCGCTCGACGAGCTGGGCATCGCCGACGAGACCTACGTGGTGTTCTCCACTGACCATGGCGCCGCCGGGCGCAACGCCAACCCGCCGCTGCGGGGCGGCAAGGGCAGCGTGCTGGAAGGCGGCGTGCGCGTGCCGTTCCTCGTGCGCGGCCCCGGCGTGGCCGCGGGCGCTTGCACCCATGCGCGGGCGAGCGGCGAGGACCTGCTGCCCACGGTGCTCGAGCTCGCAGGCGTGAAGCGCACGGTGGCAGGCATCGAGGGAGCGAGCCTTGCTGCCGTGCTGCGCGATCCCAAGGCACCGGTGCAGCGGGCGCGCGAGGAGTTCGTGGTGCACTTCCCGCACTACGACCTCGGCAGCACGCCGGCGAGCGCGATCTGGGTCGGCACCCACAAGCTCGTGCGCTCATGGGAGGACGAGTCGGTGAGCCTCTACGACCTGGCCGAGGACCCCGCCGAGTCGAAAGACCTCGCCGGCAGCGACCCGAAGCGCGTGAAGGACCTGACGCAGCGCCTCGATGCGTGGCTCGCGGCGATCAAGGCCGCGATGCCGAAGCCGAACCCCGACTACGGCAAGTGAACGGGTGCTGGCAGCGGCTCAGCCGTTGCCGGTCTTGGCCGGCTCCGCGGTCTTCTTCTGTTCCTCGCGCACCGGCTCCGAGGGCTGCGGCGGCGTGATGGGCTCCGGCGGGGCCTCGGGCGCGGGCTCCGCAGCAACGGGCGGCTTCATCTCGACGAGCTGGTACTCCTGCCTCGGCAGTTCCTCGCCCACCCACACGCGGCGGCAAACGAGGTCGACGCTGTCGAGCGGCGCGCCCACGAGAACGTGGCCGATCGAGGCGCCACCCACCATCGGAAACAGCAGGAAGTCCATGCGCGCGTCCGCCGACTGGTGCTCCTCGGTGGCGAGGCTGATCGGGTAGGTGATCGGCAGGATGCAGATCGACAGCACGCCGCCGAGGAGGCCGCCGGCCGCGGCGCCGATCTCGGCCGACGTGCGCACCCACTTCGGCCGCTCGAAGTCACTGGGCGGCGAGGTTGCGGCGAGGTTGGACCCCACGTTCTTCGGGTGCCGTTCCTCGCCGGGGTTGACGCAGGAAACGAGCGAGACGAGAAGCAGCGCGGAGCAGGCGAGGGTGCGGGCGGCCATGGCGGTCGCCGGAGCATAGCCAGCACCGCGGCGCGACTCCCGAGCGAGTTCGTCCGAGTGGGCCGGACGAACCGTCGCCATCACGCCCGTGCCATGGCGAAATCGCTCAAGCGCGCCGTCCCAAAAGCCGACGAGCGGATTCCCAAGTTCCAAACACGGGCTACCCTGCCCCCCCAATCCCATGAAG
>JBEATZ010000418.1:0-10098 GCA_041161695.1 Planctomycetota bacterium
TTGTTGTCGACGGCACTGTGCGTGCCGATGGCGTGGATCCTCGTGGGGGGGCTCAATGCCGTGGCGGGTCTCGAGGCACCGGTCGTCATCCCGGGGCGCTGGCTCGGGTACACCCCGCTGATCGCGTTCGGGGCGGCGCTGGTGGCGGCGCTGTTGCCGGCGGTGCGGGCGGGGAGGGAGAGTGCGGCGGGGGCGGTGCGTTACGAGTGAATCCAGAGGACCCTGCTGTGGAGTCCGTAACCGGAGCGGATTCCTGAGCACTGCTTCCTGTCGCGGGGCAAGTCGCCCCCGGCAAGGAGCCCCATGGACCTGTCCTCGTTTGTTCCGCCTCGGTGCCCCAACCAGTCTTGTGCCAACCACCTCAGCCCCAGGCCGAAGTTCTTCCTGCGCCACGGTTCGTACACGGTCCTTTGTCGCAGCCATCCGATTCCCCGCTTCCGCTGCAAGGACTGTCGCAAGACCTTCGGCTACCAGACCTTTCGCGCCGACTACCGAGACCAGCGGCCAGAACTCAATGCGGAGATCCTCGAGCGTCACACCGGTGGCCAGAGCCTTCGGCGGCTCGCCATGGACCTTCACATCGACATCCATGGCATCCAGAAGAAGGCTCGCAAGCTCGCCCGCCACGGCAAGGCGCTGCACGCCAACTTCCTCCGCAAACTGCCCGAGGGCCGCACCTTCCTGCTCGACGAGGCAGAGACCTTCGAGCAGGACCACATCCGGCCGCTCACGGTGCCGGTCCTGATCGAGAAGCAGAGCGGCATGGTGATCGCCTGCGGCGTGGCGCCGATCCGCAGGCTTGCGCGCAAGGGAAGCCCCCGGCGCAAGCGTCAAGAACGGATGGAGCAGCTGGAGGGCAAGCGAAGGGACCGGAGCCGCGCGTGTGTGAAGGACGTGCTGCAGACCCTGGCCAACCTCCTTCAGGATCAAACCTGCATCCTGCGCACCGACGAGAAGCGCATGTACACAACCGTGATCCGCAGGTTGTTCGCCGACCGGGCAACGCACCGGACCACTCCCAGTCGTGCGCCGAGGAACACCTTCAACCCGCTGTTCCCGATCAACCACACGTTTGCACGCTTCCGCGACCTGGGCTCGCGGCTGCACCGGCGCAGCTGGTGCGTGAGCAAGAAGGCTGCGGGCTTGGAGACACAGCTCGAACTGCTGAGGCTGTACCGGAACTACATCCGGCGCAGGACCAACGGCGAGGCTGCGCACCGGACCCCAGCGTGGCATCTGGGTCTGATGGACCGGCAGCTTAGCTATGCGGAAGCGTGCTCTTGGCGACAGGACTGGGGCCTGCTCAGCTGCCATCCGATGAGCGTGGACGGGATGCTCACCGTGGCAGCATGAGGGCGCTGTGAATCCGAAGCATCAGCATCCACTGCCTGGCCAACTCCACAACAGGGTCATCTGGATCAGTGGATGCCCAACACCGCCCACAGCCCATTGCTCACCGCCCCGATCCCATTCCCCGCCCCGCCATCGAGACTCAGCCCCTGCAGGAACACGTTGGTCCCCACCAGCCTCGGATCCGACACCACGGGGGTGGACCAGTCGTACGCGCCGCCCGCATGGCCGACGAACAGGAACTCCTGCGGCCTCACGAGCGCGTTGCACCCAGGCAGGCCGTAGCCGCCGAGGTCGAACGGCAGCGGGTTGCCCTGCCACGAGTCGCGGAAGGACCCGAAGAAGAAGACGAACAGGCCGGGCGCCGCAGGCAGGTTGGTGAGCCGCACCCCGAGGGTGCCCCTGATCCACGGCATCTGGCTCGCGACCGGGCTCGCCTGCGGGATGCCGTTCGAGCCTGCACACCCACTGCCGAACGGCGTCACCGACGGGGGATTGGGCGAAGCAAAGGTCCACGTCTCTGCGGCCGGCTGGCCTGTCGCCGTGCCTCCGTACCAGACGGAGTTGCGGCGCAGGACGTCGTTTCCCATCGCGCCCCCGTGCCGCGCGGCGATGCTGGCCGCCGTGGCGACCGCACGCCAGACGGTGCCGTCCCACTCCCAGCTGTCCGCAAGCGGCTGGAAGCCACCGTCGAGTCCAGCGTGCATCAGGGTGCGCCCCCGGAATGCGTCGAAGGCAAACCCGTGCAGTTGGCGTCCCGGAGGCTGGGCCCCTGAGAGGGCGCGCTGCACCCACTGGCTCCCGTCGTAGCACCACGTGTCGGCCTCGGTCCCGACTGCGCTGCGCCCCCCGAACAACACGACCTCGCGGCGTTGCGTGTCGAGGGCCATTGCGTGTCCGTGTCGGGCGCGCAGGGGCGGCTGGGCGAGCGGTTGCCAGTCCGTGCCGTCCCACCGCCACGCATCGGCGAGCGGCACGAGCCCCGTGTCGGCGCCGCCCGTGAGCAGCACGCCCTGGCTCGCAGCTGCGGGCATCGCACATGCTGCCGCATAGCCTCGCGCCGGTGGGGTGGTGGTCGGGCTCAACCGGGTCCACGCGATCCCGTCCCACCGCCAGGTGTCGTCGAGCGCGATCGGCAGCGAGTTGAGCGCGGTGAGGCCGTAACCGCCGAAGAGGATCATGGATCCTGAGACGGGATCGTGCGCGAACACGCTGCCACGGCGCGGCTGCGACGGCGACCGCGCCGCAGCGCGCACCCAGCGCGTGCCGTCCCAGCGCCAGAGGTCCTGCAGCAGGCTCCCGTCGAGCCCCTCGCCGCCGAACACGATCCACTCGCCGCGCACGGGATCCCATGCCGAGGCAGCATCGAGGCGAGCCGGCGGCGCAGACTCGCCAGCCAGTTCGGCCCACCCCGTGCCACTGTGGCCTCGCATTACGCTGGTTGGCCCTGCCGGGGTCCTGCCGCCGACATGGCGCATGGCCCCTGTGCCGTCGACGGTTGCCGCCGCATCTGCGGTGGGCACCGGCAGGTCGAAGGTCGGAGCCGCTGCCCACGTGGCGCCGTCCCACTGCCACGCATCGCCGCGGAGGCCCGAAGCCGACGCACCACCGAGGAGCACGGCGGTTGCCGCCGCGGTCCCCTGCACGAGCACCGCGCTTGCCCGCGCTGGCGGCGCAACTGGCGGCGTGCGCTCCGTCCACGCCGAGCCCGACCACTCCCAGGTGTCCGAGAGGTCGCCCGCGGCCCCCGCACCCCCGAACAGCACGAGGGAACTGCCTCCCGTCACACGCGCGAACGCAGCATGGCTGCGCGGCGCGGGCCGCACGCCCGCGACCTGCTGGGTCCAGTTGGCCCCGTCCCAGGTCCAGGTGTCGTCGCGCAACTGCTGGTTGAACCTGCCGCCGAACACCACGACGCGTCCCGCAGCGCCATCGAATGCCACCGCGTGGCCGCTGCGCGCCTGCGGCTGGATCGACGCCTGCACGCGGGTCCACGTGCCGCCCGCATGCACCCACGTGTCGCCGAGGTCGCCATTCGCCCCGCGACCACCGTGCAGCACGAACTGCCCGCGCACGGGATCGTGCACGAGCACATGGTCGGTGCGCGGCGCCGGCACGGCACCCGTCTGGACGACGCGCTGCCAGCGCGTGCCGTCCCACGTCCACGTGTCCCCGAGGAGCCCTGATCCCGTGTTGCCGCCGAACACGAGCAGCGCCGTCCCCGTCGCCGGCGACGCCACGGCATGGCCGCTCCGCGCCGCGAACAACGGCACCTGGGTCCACTCTGCCTGGGCGCAGGGCGTCGCAGGCAGAAGGAGCGCAGGCAGCAGCCGGCGCAGGCTCGCGGGGGGGAAGAACACGGCCCGGGGAGGATAGCGTTGCGCCGCAACCCGTGTTGTCGGACGGGCTTGCAGCCTGCACTTGGTGCTTTCCCCATGCCGGTGCGGCGGGTACGACGTTCCGCCCCTGCGACATGGCAGGCACTCCGAGGACCCATGGCCCGTACCCGCTCCCCCTGGCAACGCACCCACACCTGCGGCGAACTGAACGCCTCCCATGAAGGACAGGAAGTCGTCCTCAACGGCTGGATCGAGAACCACCGCCACCACGGCCAGCTGATCTTCGTCGACGTCCGCGACCGCTACGGCATCACGCAGGTGATCGTGGACCAGGACGCGAAGGGCGCGGACGCCGGCGTGTTCGAGACGATGCGTCGCCTCGGCGCCGAGGACGTGGTGAGCGTGCGCGGCAAGGTGCGCCTGCGCGGCTCGAACGTGAACAAGAACCGCTCGACCGGCGAGATCGAGGTGCTGCTGCTCGGCCTGACGGTGCTGAGCGAGGCCGACACGCCGCCCTTCGAGATCCTCGACAACGTCGAGGCCAACGAGGAACTGCGGATGAAGTACCGCTACCTCGACCTGCGCCGCCGCCCGCTGCAGGAAGCGCTCACGAAGCGCGCGAAGTTCGTGACCGCGATCCGCAACCACCTGCAGCAGCACAACTTCATCGACATCGAGACGCCGATCCTCACGAAGAGCACGCCCGAGGGCGCGCGCGACTACCTGGTGCCGAGCCGCGTGCACTCGGGCAAGTTCTACGCGCTGCCCCAGAGCCCGCAGATCTTCAAGCAGCTCTGCATGGTGGGCGGCCTCGACCGCTACTACCAGATCGCCCGCTGCTTCCGCGACGAGGACCTGCGCGCCGACCGCCAGCCCGAGTTCACGCAGATCGACCTGGAGATGTCCTTCGTCGAGGAGCACGACGTGCTCGACCTCGTGGAGGGCATGGTGGTCGCCGGCTTCAAGGAAGGCTTCGGCATCGACCTGCCGCAGCCGTTCCCGCGCTTCGACTTCTTCGATGCGATGGAACAGTACGGCTGCGACAAGCCCGACCTGCGCTTCGAGATGAAGCTGGTGGACGTGGGCGCGATCGCGGCAAAGAGCGACTTCAAGGTGTTCCGCGGCGCGATCGAGGCCGGCGGCACGGTGCGCGGCATCTGCGCCGAGGGCGCCGCCGACAAGTTCTCGCGCAAGGGCATCGACGAACTCACCGCCTTCGTGGCGGGCGTGGGCGCGAAGGGCCTCGCCTGGGCCAAGGTCACGGCCAACGGTCTCGAGGGCTCGATCGCCAAGTTCTTCGAGGGCGAGAAGGGCGCGGAACTCTGCGCCGCGATGAAGGCCAAGGCCGGCGACATGCTGTTCTTCGTCGCCGACCAGAAGCGGGTGGTGCTCAAGGCGCTCGGCGACCTGCGCCTCAAGGTGGGCACGATCCTCGGCCTCCGCGACCCGAAGGTCTTCCGCTGCTGCTGGGTGCTCAACTTCCCGATGTTCGAGTGGAACGACGAGAAGAGCCGCTGGCAGTTCGCCCACAACCCGTTCTCGGCACCCGTGGACTGGTCGATCACGGACTTCAGCGTGGACACGGACCGGATCCGCAGCCGCGCCTACGACTTCGTGATGAACGGCTGGGAACTCGGCTCCGGCTCGATCCGCATCCACCGGCCCGAACTCCAGGCGAAGGTGTTCGAGTTCCTCGGCATCTCGCCCGAACAGCAGCGCGCCAACTTCGGCTTCCTGCTGGATGCCTACCACTACGGCGGTCCGCCCCACGGCGGCATCGCGCTCGGCGTGGACCGCCTGGTCACGCTGGCCCTCGGCCGCGAAGGCATCCGCGACGTGATCGCCTTCCCGAAGACGGCGATGGCCTACGACCTGATGGCCGACGCACCGACGCCGGTCGCTGGCGACCAGCTCACCGAACTCTCGATCCGCACGATCGAGAAGCCGCCCCAGGCGCCGAAGGCCTGAGGGCGCCCGGGCTCAGCGGTACAGCATGGGAACCCGCCACGCGCGGTAGCAGAAGTGGCTCGCCGGCGCGACAGGATCCCCGTCGCGCACGAACACCTCGAACACGACCTCGGCCGGCTCCGTACGCGTGACCTCGGCGATCCGCGCATACAGGTTGCCGCGCGGCGGCGGCTCCATCTTCCCGCCGTCGCACACCAGCACGTTGCCGTTGGGCAGCGGGTCCGCGTCGCCGACGAAGAACGAGTAGAAACTCGGGCCGGGGCCGCCGGGCTGCGTGCCGTGTGCCCACTCGGTGTGGACGGTGCGGGTGCGCGCGTCGATGCGCAGGTCGACGGCACGGCTCCAGGAGGCCGCAGGCGTGGTTCCCTGCGTCGGCGGCACGGCGCGGTGGTTGCCGTTGTCGAACAACACGATCGAGCCATCGGCATCGAGGGACGGCGCGTGCTGGTGGTAGTTCCACACGAAACCCGGCGCGGCCGCGAGCAGGAAGCCCTGCCATGGCGTCCGCCAGCGCTCGTGCGGTCCGAGGATCCACTGCAGCAAGCCCGTGGTGCGCGAGACCTTGAGCACGCAGTCCTGGTGGCGCAGCGACACCAGCAGGCTGTCGTCCACGGGCACGTGGGTCACGGCATTGGCATGCGACCAGTCGCGCGTCGGCCGCAGGTAGTAGTCATCCCACCAGCCCGCCAGTGTGTCGTAGCACATGCGGTAGGGGTCCAGCAGGTCGAGCAGCCGGTACTCGCGCACGATGGATCCATCGCGCTTGAACTCGACGACGACATCACCCACGACCGAGGCGGTGGGCGCCACCTGCGACGGATCGGTCACCGACACCGGGTAGTTCGGGTAGGTCCGCACCTCGGTCGACAAGGTGGCGAAGTCGGCTCCCGAACCGGGCGGCAGCACGATCAGGTCGTGGTGGAAGCTGTCCGTGGCGACGGGCGTGAAGGGCAGTCCCGGCGGCACGGGGCCCTGGCCCGTTGCCCACCACGCACCCACGACCTCGCCGAGCATCGTCACCTCGAGCAGCGCGCGCCGCTCGACGATGAGCATCAGGTTGCCGCTCGGCAGCGGCACGCACAGGAAGCTCTGGGGTGCGGGGTTGCGCGGCAGCAGCGAGTCGTCGAGGTACCACACGACCTGCCCTTCCTCGTCCAGCAGCACCATGTGGTCGCCGCGGCCGGGTGAGACGAGGTTGAGCATGGTGCCGCCCGGCTGCATGCGCGCAGGCCGGGACGCCGTCACCTGGACGGGCGGGAAGTCAGCCGGCAGCGGCGGCGGGGTCCACGCGAGTTCCTCGGGCGCGACGAGTTCGTCCCCTGCCTCCGAGCACGCGATCACGCGGATGGTGTGGGGCACGCCCGCTCGGAGCCCCAGCACCGGAACCCGCGTGTGCACGCGCTCGTACTCGCGCACGGCAGGCACGCGCCAGGTGCGCGTGCCATCGGAGAACTCGAGGTCGATCCGCGCGGGCACGCTCACCTCGACGGCGACGAGGGCCGTGAGCGGCACCCAACCGTTGGGGTTGGCATAGAGCGCCGGCGCGGAGACGATCTCCAGTTGCGCAGGCTCCGAGCCGCCGCCGGAGCAGGCGGACAGGGTCAGCAGGCAGGCGGCGGCAAAGGGCAGGTTGCGGGGCACGTTGGTCCGGGGTGCAAGGTCAGGGGGGGAACAGGGTATTGCACCGGTGCGCCCTGCCGGGACGCCCGAACCTGTAACAAGGTCGGTCGCCCGCCTCAGGCCGGTGGCAAGGCGCCCTTGGTCGCAGGCGGCACGAACCCGAACCCAAATGCATCCTCGGTGGGCCGGCAGACGCGCTTGAAGTGAGGCGGGCGACGCAATCCGCCCGGGGAGTGCGGACCTGCAGGGCGCGCCTTGGCGAGCCATTCCTCGAAGATGGCCATCGACTTGCGGGTGTCGACGAACACGTCGCCGTAGCGATCGCCCGGCTCCGCCCGCGTGACGGTGACCTTCTGGTGCCAGCAGTGCATGCCGCTCACCGGGTCGGGCTGGACCGGGAACGTGAAGTTCTGGTGCACGCCGCCGGACGACCACCACACCTTGGTGCTGTCCTTGTCGGAGCTCTCGAACGGACGCACGCCGGCCGTGCGACGGATCAGGTAGCGCCCGTCACCGAGGCGCTGGAAGTCGACGTCGTGCAACTGCCAGCGGTTCACGGCGTGCTGGTCGCCCTCGACCTTCCAGCGGCCGAGGTGGTGGCTGCAGGCAACGAGACCGGGGCGCACGCCTTCCGTGACCCACGCTGCGTTCACGTAGTGGCCGTTGCCGGTGGTGACGCGCACGAGGTCGCCGTTGCGCACGCCGATGCGCGTGGCATCCGTGGGATGGATCCACACCGGGTTGGTGTTGGAGAGTTCGCTCAGCCACTTGGAGTTCGCCGAGCGGGTGTGGATGAGCGTGGGCAGGCGGAAGGTGCTGACGAGCACCATCTCGCCCGCGTCACGGTCGAGGTTCTGCTCGTCCACGTGGCTCGGGATGTAGACGGGCGTCGCGTACTCGGGCCAGCCCCAGTCGGCCATGGTCTGCGAGTAGATCTCGAGCCTGCGGCTCTGGGTCGGGAAGCCGACGCGCGGCTTGCCGTCCACGAGCACTCCGGCGACCTTGCCGCCCACGCGCACCACACCCTCGTCCTCGTCGCGCTCGCCGCCCTGCAACTGGGTCGACGGCACCTCGGACTCGTGGGTGCGGTAGATCTTGTCCTGCACGAGGAAGCAGCCGTGCCTGCGCATGTACTCGAGCGGCGTCTGGCCCTCGGCGGCGGCAGCCTGCGGCAGGCCGGGCACCGAGTTCTCGAAGATCCAGCGGTAGTACTCCTCGATGGTGACGCGCTCACCCGGTCGGTACGGCGACTCGAAGTGCTTGCGGATGCCGAGCGAGCCATCGGGATCGATGCGCCAGCTGAGCGCGATCCAGAACTCGTCCTCCTCCCAGACCTCGCCCGGGTTGGTCTCCCAGGTCCACTCGACCTTGCGGCCCTGCCGCTCGGCGAGCACGCGGTGCACCGGCTGGCGGAACCCGATCCACGTGGCCGCATGGGTCTCCTGCGACATGAGGTCGTGGCGCTCGGTGGCCACGCCCATGGGCAGCACGTAGTCGGCCCAGCGCGCGGTCTCGTTCCACACCGGCGAGAGCACGGCATGGCAACCCACGAGCGACTCGTCGCCGAGGGCCTCGATCCACATGGCGCCGTCCGGGTTGGTCCACACCGGGTTGTAGACGCGCGTGAAGTAGGTGTCGACGCGGCCGCGACCGCTCTTCAGCAGGTGCGGCAGCAGGAAACTCAGCTCGTGGTGGGCGAGCGGCCACTCACGCGGGTACAGCAGTTCGCTCCAGTACTGCTGCGGGCTCGGCTTGCTGAACGGCGCGGGCACGAACTTGTTGGCGCCCGCAGGGTTGGTGCCGCCGAGGGCGCCGACGGCGCCCACCAGCACGGACACGAACTGCAGGCAGCGCGCCACCTGCCACCCGCCCTCGTTGCCCGAGGCGCTGTTGCGCCACACGTGGCTCGCAAAGGCGCTGCCGGCCTTGCCGATCTCGCGCGCCACCTCCACGAGCATGGCCTGGTCGAGACCGCACTCGGCAGCGACCTTGTCGGGCGTCACCGCCGCGTAGTCGTACTTCAGGTCGGCGCGGAAGGTCGCGAAGTCTGCCGGGCGCCGGAACGCGCGCTGGTAGGCGCGCCAGTCGACCCAGTCCTCCAGGAACTTCCAGTCGGCGAGGTCCTCGTGCAGCAGCACGTGGGCGATGCCCAGGAGCATGAGTGCCTCGGTGCCGGGCCGCGGCGCGAGCCAGTAGTCCGACATCGACGCGGTGTTGGACAGCCGGATGTCGCAGACCGCGAGCTTCCCGCCCTTCATCTTGCCGTCGATGATGCGCTGCGCGTGCGGGTTGAAGTAGTGACCGGTCTCGAGGTGCGAGGAGATCAGCAGGGTGAACTTCGCGTTCTCGTAGTCAGGGGACGGGCGGTCGTGGCCGCTCCACAGCACGTAACCGAGGCGCGCGGCGGCGCTGCACACGTTGGTGTGGCTGTTGTGGCCGTCGACGCCCCATGCCTGCAGCACGCGCTCGATGTAGCCGTCGTGTCCGGGCCGGCCCACGTGGTACATCACCTCGCCGAGCCGTCCCTCGAGGATGGCCTTGCGGATGCGCGAGCCGAGGTCGTCGAGCACGCTGTCCCAGCTCACGCGCTCGAACTGCGTCGAGCCGCGCGGACCCACGCGCTTCATGGGGTAGAGGACGCGGTCCGGGTCGTGCACCTGGTTGATGGTGGCAGGACCCTTGGCGCAGTTGCGGCCGCGCGAGCCGGGGTGGTAGGGATTGCCCTCGACCTTGCGGATGACGCCGTTGGACTTGTCGACGTAGGCGACGAGGCCGCAGGCCGCCTCGCAGTTGAAGCAGATGGTGGGGACCAGCGCATAGT
>JBEATZ010000465.1:0-7302 GCA_041161695.1 Planctomycetota bacterium
CCGATGCGGGCAGCCGCCGCGCCGAGGCCGTGCTGGCCCTGCGCAAGAACCCCGAGCGCTTCCTCGCCACGGTGCAGATCGGCATCACGCTGCTGGGCGCGATCGCAGGCGCCTTCGGCGGCTCTTCGCTCGCGGTGGTGGTCAAGCCGTGGTTCGAGCAACTGCCGGTGCTGGCCCCGTACGCGAAGGAACTGTCCCTCGCGCTCGTGGTCGTGCTCATCACCTACCTGTCGGTGGTGCTGGGCGAACTCATCCCCAAGTCGCTGGCGCTGCGGCACGCCGAGCCGATCGCACTGGCGCTTGCCGGCCCCATCCAGCTGCTCGAGCGCCTTGCCGCGCCGCTGAGCTGGCTCCTCGTGAAGAGCAGCAACGTGCTGCTCATGCCGTTCCGCGACTCCACCAACTTCATGGAGTCCAAGCTATCGCGCGAGGACCTTGCCGCCATGGTGAGCGAGGCGGCGAGCCAGAGCGAGTTGCCGCAGGCCTCCCAGCTCATGATCGAGCGCGCCGTGGAGTTCGGCACGCTGCGCGTCGGGGACGTGATGGTGCACCGGCGCTCCGTGGTCTCGCTGCCGAAGGAAGCCGGCCAGCAGGCGATGCGGCGCGCGTTCGTGGACGCGGGCCACCGCCGCCTGCCCGTGCACGAGGGCACGCTCGACAACGTGATCGGCTACGTGCTGCGCGACGACGTGATGGCCCGCCTCTGGGACGGCGAGCCCGTCGACCTGCCCTCGATCCTGCGGCCAGCCTACTTCGTGCCCGAGTCGATGACCGCGGACCGCGCGCTGCGCGAGCTGCAGTCGCGGCGCATGCACCTCGCCATTGTCGCCGACGAGCACGGCGGCATCGCCGGCATCATCACCATGGAGGACCTGCTGGAGGAACTCGTGGGCGAGATCTTCCACGAGCACGACACGGGCGCTGCCGACGCGGCCCAGCGGCAGGCGGATGGCAGCTGGATCGTGCAGGGCAGCATGGCCGTCCGCGACTTTGCGCGCGCCTCAGGACTCGAGCTGGACCACCCCGACGAGGTGCGCAGCATGGGCGGCCTCGTGGTGCACCGCGCAGGCGGCGCGCTGCCCGAGCAGGGCAGCTGGTTCGAGGCTGACGACGGCATCGCGCTGCAGGCTGCCGAGGTCTCCACGCGCAGGGTGCGCCTGGTGCGGGTGCGCCTCGGCAGCGCGCCCCAGCAGGCAGCGAACCCGAGCGCGTGAGCTGCCTCAGTTCCCCGGGTGCAGCCGGGGCAGCCGCGCCAGTTCGAAGCCGGGCGGCGGCGGGCACGCCGGGTTGAGCCACTGGATGACCGCGGCCCAGCCGAGACTCTCGTCGTCGTGCGGCAGGTAACCCTGGATGGCCGTGGCCGCGAGCCAGCCGTCGTGCAGGTGCGCGGTGAGGACCGGATCCGTGAGGGTGCCTGCGGCAACGGCGCGGATGTAGTCCTGCGGCGCGTACGCGGCCGCATGGGCCCGGTAGCCGGGCAAACGGCTGCCGCCCACCATGCGCCACAACCCGAGGTCGCACACGAGGTCGCGCGCCGCGTTGGTGAGGTGCCTGCCGAGGCCGTGGTGCTGATGGTCGGGATGCACCATCAGGTCGGCGCCGTAGAGCGTGTGCCCCTCGGGGTCGTGGTCGCGGAAACTGCCGCCGGCCGTGAGCACCTCCCACGGGTCGTCGACGTGGAACTGCTGCAGGTCGAGGCGCAGCGTCAGGTGGCACCCTGCCACGGCGCCCGTGGGCACGTGCACCGCGACGATCTGGCCGTGCGGGAACACCGCGCTGTGGGCGCCCAGTTCCTCGTCCGTGTACGGACGCTCGGTCGGGTAGACGCGCGCGCAGATCGCGGCCACCGCCGCGTGGTCACAGGCGGCCATCGGCCGCATCGCGTAGTCGGGAGGCGTGGTCATGCTCGGCGGGAACAGGGTACGCGAGGCGCGCGGCGCGGGCAGCCACCCCCACGGCACAACCATCGCGTCCACGAAACGGAACTTGCCGGGTGCCGGCATCCGCCGCACGATCCCCCTGCCAACCGGAAGGTCCGGGAGGCAGATCCACCCTCCTCCGCGCCGGCATCGACGCGGCAAGTCCCATGGCCGCCTCCAACCAGCCGCTGCGCTTCGTCCTCGTCCCCAAGGTCGCCCATCCCTGGTACGACGCCGTGCACCGTGGCGCGCTGGCGCAGGCACGGTTGCTGGAGGCGCAGACGGGGCGCCGGGTCGTCGTCGAGTTGACGCCGCCCGCGACTGCGAGCGTGGAGGCGCAGGACGCCACGATCGCCGCGGTCGTGGCCAGCGCGCCTGCGGGCATCGCCCTCGATCCCGTCGACACGATCGGGCACCTGCCCTCGCTCGCAAGGGCGCGGCAGCTCTCGATCCCGCTCGTCGTGTTCGATGCGCCTTCGTCGGACCCGAGCGTGTGCAGCGTGGGCAACGACTTCGGCGAGCAGGGCGCCATGGCCGCCAAGCGTCTCGTGCAGCGCATCGGCGGCGCCGGCAAGGTGGCGGTGATGCAGGGCGTGCCCACCGCTCCCAACCACGTCCAGCGCTTCCGCGCCCAGTTGCACGTGCTGCAGCAGCACGCGGGCATCACGGTCGTCGACGGCGGCGCCGACCACGACGACATCCCCACGGCCAAACAGCAGGCTGCAGCCGTACTCGCGGCCCACCCCGACCTGAAGGGCTACCTGTGCTGCGACACGTCCGGACCGATCGGCATCGCCGCGGCGATCCGCGAGGCCGGCCGCATCGGCAAGGTCACCTTCGTCAGCATGGATGGCATCGAACCGATCCTGCGCGAGATCGAGGCAGGCGTGATCGAGGCGTCCGCATCCACCATCCCCGACCTGCAGGGCTCCATGGCGTTGCTCATGCTCTGGCAGGGCGCGCACGGCCAGCGGATCCCCCAGAAGGTCGACACGGGCATCGACTTCATCACCAGGGAGAACGTCGGAGGCTTCCTGGCGGCGCTGGCGCGGGACTGAGGAGCGGGAGGCGGCCAGGGTTGCAGATGGCAGCCTGACGTGTGCCCGCACGGAAGCGAGGGCGCGCTCAGCCTCTTCGCAGGACCTCGAGGGCTTCCTCGACGCTCTCGTGCACCTTCATGTATCTCGCGAACCCACCGAGTTCGAAGATCCTGCCGACGAACGGATTCATCCGGCAAACCACCATCCTCGACTCCTTTGCCGCAAGCAGCAGCACCCTCAGTCCCATCGAGCTGATGAAGGTGAGGTTGGCGAAGTCGATGACGAAGGACTTGAAGCCCTGTTGCCTGCAGGAGAGCCATCGGTCCCGGAACGTGGCGCTCGTGCCGGCATCGAGCCGACCCGCAAGGCCGAGGATCATGACCTCGCCGTCGGCCCGTTCCTGCAACTCGAGGACCATGGACCCGGACCCACCACCGGCTCGCGTGCTGGTGCGCACGTCGAACACGAATGCCGGTGACGAGAGGTGTTCGCGAGCCCGAGCGGCTGCGCCGGCGATTTCGCCCCGGTCGGGGTCACTGGCGGCGACATGGGGCAGCAGGTCCTCGATGTGATTGAGGCAGTTCGTCGCCGAAGCAACCGCAGCCGACGTGGCGCTCTCGCGGAGCGGATCGACGAGAGCCGAGGCATCGTCCGGGGCGCTGGCCTTCTTCAGGTGGGCTTCGAGCGCGACCAGTTCGAACTTCAGGGCGATCTTGACGATGTTGAGCTTGCCCGGGAAGGCAAGTGCCGCGGCCACGTACTGGTGTGCGATCTGGTCGAACACGACGCCGCGCTCGGCTTCCTTCTCGATCATGGTCGCAAACGCGAGGAACTCACCGTCCGAGGGTGTGTTGACCAGCCGCAGCAGGTTGTAGGGATGCGGGTGCAGTTCGAGGAAAGGCACCGAAAGGTCCGGGATGGTTGCGCTGCCGGCGCCCTCCGGAGGAAGCGCAAGGCGCATCATCTGTTCGATGATCCGCACGCCGCCTGGATGGGCTTCGCCCAGCTGGTTCAGGTCGATGAGCTTGTTCCCGACCTTGAACAGCCTCGCCCCGTGTGCGCTCGCGCGTTCGCCACCATAGGACTGGATCTCGAACTCGTACTCGCGGCCGATTCGCGCCAGCATCTGGCGCATGGGCACGACCGTGGATTGCACCCCGCCACAGCAGTAGGCGAAGTTGTTCGTCGGTTGCGTGACCGCGCGCAGGCGCTCCAACACCCGCTCGTCCAGGAAGTAGTAGGCCCCAGACTCGCTGTCGAGGCGCCGGTGTTCCACGATCTCGCCGCCGGCTACCACGTAGCGCTCCGGCTTCCTGCCGACAGCCGGCTGTCCGCTCAGGAATCCCATCACCATGGCGCCGGAGTTGGCGCGCGTGAACGCGCGCCAGGCTTCGAGGTTGGTCAGGAACGCCTCAGGGGAGCGCGCTTGGTGGATCAGTGTGTAGCTGCCCGGCCGGTCGCCGATCTCCCCGGCCAGCGAGACAAAGGGGGACACGCCGGTTCCACCCGCCACCATCACCAGGTTCGAGCCTTGGGGCGGCAGCTGGAAGCCCTTGCCGGGCGCACAAGCAACGAATGCGCTGGGCGCACTGGCGTCCGTCATCCGCGAGAAGCCATGGTGCTCGCGACCATCCATGGGGCGGCTCACCAGCACCCGCAGCCGATCCGGAAGCGTTCCGCAGGCGGAATACACGCGGGGCGACACGGGTTCGAACAGCGGTCCCCCGTTCGTCCCTCCCCCCAGACGCACCTCCTCGATGAACTCGCAGACCTGGATCGGGGGCACGCCTTCCTCCGGCCAGCCGAGGGCTTCCCAGAGGTCCGCCCAGCCCCAGCCGGTGTCCTGCGATGACTCGAGGGATGCGAGGGCGAGCTTCCCGACACGGTCGAAGTACCGGCCGCAGAGTTCCTCCGCTGACTGGCGCTCCCTTGGCAGCAGCACGCGCACGACATCGCTGCCCAGGTGGTGGAGCGGTCCGTCCACACCCGCGAGATCGACGATGGCAAAGGAGCCATCCTCGCTCAGGTGTGCAACGGCCTTGGTTGCGCGTGCATACAGCGGGCTCACGCGAAGGCGCCGGCGCTCGCGAACGGCCTCGTTCATGATGCCGAACATGCGCATGGCGGTGACGTGGTTGGCTGCAGGGGTGGCAGCTGCTCGCGGCCTCGCGCCAGCACCCTCGGCAGATGTGTCCACCTGCAGGTTGTTGTGCATGTAGCTGAACAGCTTCCGGGAATGGGCGGCCAGCACCCCGCTCTCCCCGGCATAGCACTCGATCAGCTGGTTGAATGCGTGGCGCAGACCAGCATCCGCACCCACGACATCCAGGAAACCACGCAGCGTTGCATCGCGACTGAGGCCGGAGACACACGCCGAGAACTCGCGCTGCGGCCTCGGATAGTAGGCATCCACCTCTTCCATCCTGGCCAGTTCACCAAGTTGCCCGTGTTGGTAGCGCCCCAGCACCGCATCGAGCAGGTGGTAGGAGACGAAGTGCAAGCCGGACATGCCCTTGGTCGTGCGCACGCTGCCATCGGGATTCGCCAGGGCAAGACCCTTGTGGAAGGGCTGCATGTGCCGGATGAAGACGTGCTTCGACACGTACGTCCGGCTGGACGGGAGGGTGGAGATGCGCTGGAACTCGTGCTTGCTCTGCGTGATCGTCCGCGACAGTTCGTGCAGGAGCGCCAGCAGTTTCCTTCGGCTGTCTTCTCCGGCCCGCTGCGCCAACCGCTCCCCGGCATGATCGCGCATGGTGCACAGCAGTTCGTGCAGGGCATGGGGCAGGCCGCGCAACGCATACGCCATGCACCCGGGGATCGTGTGGTAGGTGCGCTCCTGTGGATGCCCGAAGGCCGGGTACAGCAGTTCGATCTCGTCGACGCCAAACTCCTGCCTCGTGGATCCCGGCCGCCACTGCCAGTTGTCCACCACCATGAAGTGCCCGCTGAGTGCAGGCTCGACCTCCAGGCGGCGAGCCAGTGCATGGAGCGGCTGTGCGATCCACTCCGGCACGGGTTGGCCAGTTGGGCCGGAGTTCGAGGCAAGGTGCGCCAGGCTCCCGATCAGGATGAAGAGACGCGAGGCATCGCGGTAGTCGTGCAGGTCCTCAGCCGTCAGTTCCACGGCGGGGTTGGGAGGAACGCACAGGAGTTCGTTCAGGCCGCGGTTGCCCGGCAGCATCTCGTGCTGGTGTGACTCGATCGAACCCACTGGCAGCCGAGTGGAGGTGGGATCGTCCTCGAGGACTCCATACCGCGAGACATCGGGGAAGAACGTCCTCGCACGGCGGAGCAGGTTCTCCCAGGAAGCGAACTTGCCCCCGATGGGACCGCCCAGTCCCCCTGGGGTCATGAATCCCCATTCCCTGGTGATGAAGCCAACCCGCCCCGATCGATGGTGCTCGAGGAGTTCCCCGACCCGGCGAGACACGTCGTCAAGAAGGTCGCGGGCGGCTGCGAGCCTGTGGTCCATGGTGGAATCCCGGTCGGGGTTGGGCAGTCGCGCTGGGGACCCGAGCGTACGAGACCATGATCGGGCCCGCCAAGCGACGCACCGATCTCTCAGCCGCTTCGGCGACCGGTGCACGGGCATCCGCCGGCACCTCGCAACGAGCTTTCCGACCGAGGCCTTCGCGCACGCAAGTCGCTGCGCGCAAAGGAGTTGAAGTGGTGGGCCGTGCAGGATTCGAACCTGCGACTTCGACCTTGTGACGATCGCACTCTACCAACTGAGTTAACGGCCCACAGTCGGTCGGGCGGGAGAGAGTAGCGAGGCCCGCGGCCGGACGCAAGCGCGGCGCGGCGGGGATGGCGATGGCGCCGATGGCGTGGGCCGGGCGGGAGTCCCGCTTCGGGCCATCGACTCAGGTCGGCGGCGCGGAGTGCCGATGGATGCAACACCCGTTGCTCCCCCACCGCCCTGCGGAGACTCCCATGCGCACGTCGTTGTTGCTCGCGTTCTCCCTGCTCGTCCCGGCCGGCGCCCTGCTGGCCCAGCAGGCACCGCCCTCGCACCCCGAGTTCCGCGTGCTGCTGGCCGCTGACCCTCAGGCAGCGGGTCCCCAGGGTCTCGTGTGGCTCCGCACCCGCTTCCTGCCCGCGCAGCCCAACTGGCCCGCAGGCACCGACCCGCTCGGACCGCTGCTGGTGGAGGCCTCGGCGCAAGGCCTCACGGCCGCGCGCATGGAGGGCGGCGACGACCGCTTCTACCTCGCCGGCGAAGTCCAACTCGACGGCGCGCACCGCATGCTGGTCGCCTGCACGTCCGACGGCACCGAGGACTGGTTCGCGCCCTCGCCGGCCAAAATGCCTGCGTACGCCGGACAATTCGTCCAGACGCT
>JBEATZ010000466.1:0-3652 GCA_041161695.1 Planctomycetota bacterium
CCCGTGAGGACGTCCCGGCGCCTGCCGACCCCGTGGCCGCCGTGCCCGAGGTCGCGAAGCCCGATCCCGTGGCCACCGATCCGGCTCCGCGCCCGACGGAGCCCGTCGCCGTGGTCGAACCGGTGCAGCCGGCCGTGGAGCCCGCGGTTCCCGTCGCTCCGGTTCCCGTGGCCGTGGTCGAACCCGTGGCCGTCGTCGAGCCCGTGGCGCCCATGCAGCCGATGCCTGCCGAGGCGATCCCGGTCGCCGTCGCCGCCGCGCCCGAGGCGCAGCAGCCCTACGACGAGGTGGTGCAGCGCACGATCAAGGTCGGCGACTCCCTGCGGGTCGGCGGGTTCGTGCAGCAGGACGTGGGAACCGCCGCAACCGTGGCAGAGCTCACGCCGGGCACCAGCGCCCTCGCGCACCTGAACAACGGCAACTACTTCATCGGCACCGTCAAGGCCGTCGACGCGTCGATGGTCACCCTCAAGCTCGACAAGGGCGAGGTGACGATCGCGTCCGGGGACATCCGCAAGGTGTCCAAGCTCGGCAGCGCCGAGTTCCTCGAACTGCAGCGCTCGGTCAGCGGCTTCGTGCGCCTGAGCAACAACAACCGCCTGGTCGGTTCGATCCTCTCCAGCGTCGCGGACGACAACATCGTCCTCGAGATGAAGTCGGACCGCATCATCCTGCCCAAGTCGGCGATCGACGAGATCGTGCGGCAGCCGGAACAGGGCGAAGTGCGCTTCGACCTCGGCGAGAGCGAGGAAAGGTGGCTGCAGGACCTGGCGGAACGCCAGCTGCGCGCGATCGAGAAGGAACGCGCGGACCGTGCCAGCGAGTCCAAGGCCACGAAGGAACTGCAGAAGCAGGACTGAGGGGCGCCGCTGCGCTACAAGTGCAGCGGTACCCATGCAGAGCTGCATCGAGTGCGGAAGTGAGCGCGTGCAGGTGCGCCTGCGCGACGGCGAGGCCTACGGCGAGTGCGAGCTGTGCGGCGCCGTGCTCGGCGAGAACGAGGCGGCTGCGCGCACGCGCAGTGACCGCGAGGCCAGGGAGCAGGGCGTCGACCGTGAGGTCTGGCCCGTCGTCCAGGCGCTCGCGCGCCTCAAGGGACTGCACGTGGTCGCGAGCCACGGTGGCGATGCCCCGGCCCGTACCCTGCCCTTCGTGCAGTGGACGAGCGTCGGCGACGCCGGCCTGCTGCAACTCGACAACCTCGCGAAGTGGCTGGCGCTCTCCTCCCGCAGCCACCGCCTGCACTGGGTGGTCGAACTGGAATACGGCCACGGCCTCACCTTCACCCTCAAGCCGCGGGTCGATCCCCTGCGGCTCGGCACGGAAACCGTCCTCGAGGCACAGCGCGACCTCGACCAGTTGCACCGGGAACTCGAACGCAACGTGCGGCTGAGCTGGTGGAAGCATCCCGCCCCGGAGCCTGGCTCCGCGCGCGGCGGGAAGCGCGCCTGAGCCCGGTCCTGCACCGCGCCGCTGGGAGCCGCCCTGCCGATCGGATAGCCTCGCGCGTGCTGCTGCCCGCCCGCGCAGCGCGCCCCAGGACCCCAAGGCACATGATCGTCCGCTTGCTGCAGTTGCTCGTCACGGCCCTGCTCGCCACCGCCCTCGCCGCCCAGGTGGAGACGCAGGATCCCGAGGATGCGGTGAAGGAGTTCCGTCGCTTCTTCAAGAAGACCAAGGACGAGCCCTCCCTCGTCGCCGCGGTGATGACCCTCAAGGGCAACGAGTGCACGCCAGCTGCCGAGGAACTGTTCCGGCTGCTCAAGCACCCGATGCCCACGGTGCAGCAGGCATCGCTTGCGGTGCTGGAGACCTACTCGAAGCCCGAGACCTTCCAGCCGTGGATCGACGGGATGGCGAAGGCCGATGCAGACACGAAGCTGCAGTCGGTGCGCGTGTTCGGGCAGGCCCGCCTGAAGGCCGCGGTTCCCGCGATCAAGCTCGCGCTCTCGGACCCCAAGGCAACGGTGCCGATCAAGTTCGAGTCCGCCCGTGCCCTGCAGCGCATCGGCGACCCGGCCACGGGCGACGTGCTCGGTCCGCTCCTCGCCGACGCCGACGCCACCGTGCGACTCGCTGCCGTGGACGCCACGGGTGCGCTGCGGATCGTGGACCTCGGGCCGAAGGTGGTGCCGTTGCTCGCGGACCCGGAGTGGCAGGTGCAGAGTGCCGCCATCACCGCAACCGGCCTGCTGCGCCCGCAGTCCGGCGTGCAGCCCCTCATCGACCTGATGCGCAAGACCGGCCGCATGCGGACCGAGTGTGCCGATGCGCTCTTCCGCGTCACGGGATTCGACTTCGGCGTCGATCCCGATCAGTGGCAGAAGCAATGGGATCGCCTGATGGCGATCGAGGGCTGGCGCATCCCCACGGAAGAGGAACTGGCCAAGAAGGCGGAGAGCCGCAAGAAGTACGACGCCTTCTACGGGAAGAAGGAGCAGACCAACACCTTCGCGGGCATCCCGACGACCAGCACCCGCGTGCTGTTCATCATCGACGTTTCGGGATCCATGGACGACCTCGTCGTCGAGCGCGAGAAGTTCCAGGGCTACGAGAACTTCAAGAAGTTCACCGTGGTGAAGACCGAGTTGCTCCGCACGCTCGACACGCTCACCGAGGACACCTTCTTCGACATCGTTGCGTTCGCCTCCGACCTCAACGTCTGGAAGAAGAAGCTGGTGCCCGCCAACCTCGTGAACCGCGATGCCGCGAAGGCATGGGTGTCGCGCCTCGGGCCGATCGGCGGCGCGGACCAGCAGGAGATGGCTGCATCGGGTCTCTCGGGTGCCGCCAACCTCTCCGCCGGCAAGACCAACACGCTGAAGGCGCTCATGTACCCCTTCGGCATCGACCCCGAGAACCCGCCCAAGGCGGCCACCACGGGTGCGCCCAAGGCGGCCATCGCCAACAAGATCGACACCGTCTACTTCCTCAGCGACGGTCGCCCGAGCGTGGGCAGGCTCGTGGACACCAACGAGATCCGCAAGGAGGTCCGGCAGTGGAACGACCTGTACCGGATCGTGTTCCACGCCATCGCGATCGGCGAGTTCCAGAAGGAGTTCCTGCGCGACCTCGCGACCGAGAACGGCGGCGTGTTCGTCGACCTCGGGCGCTGAGCGCCGGGTCCTTGTTCAGGTGATCGGGCCCTGGCCGCGGAGCAGGCCTTTCGGCCGCAGCACCATCACGAGGCAGGTGGCGGCGATGCCCACCGATCCCGCGATTGCATAGGCCGTACCCTGTCCGGACTGCGCCTGCACGCGGAACAACAGCACGTTGATCGCCGCGTAGCACAGCCTGCCAGCGAGCGAGAGCGCGGAGAGGACGGTCGTGCGGGCGGTGGGTGCGATGCGGTGGTTCACGAACTCCTGCAGCACGGGCATGTGGATGCCGAATGGCAGCTGCTGGAAGGCGAACATGAGCACGCCGAGCATTCCGATTCCCGGCGCCATCGCGAGCAGGCTGAGGGCCAGCGACAGCGGCATGATCCAGAAGAGCAGCCTGCGGCCGTGGCGCTCGACGAGCGCCGGGGCGCTGCGGCTCATGGGAGCCGCGAGCAGGTTGAGTGCGAGATAGATCGCGCCGATGGTGAGCGGGTGCGCGAGGGCAGGCTGCTGCCTGCCGATGTCGCCGAGGTAGACCTGGTAGTTGTGGA
>JBEATZ010000058.1:0-14649 GCA_041161695.1 Planctomycetota bacterium
GACTTCCAGTCCGGGCGCGTGCTGGGCGACGAGTACCGCTACATCCTGGAGCGCCGCTACGCAGCGAAGTTCCCGGGCAACATGCTCGCGCGGCCCGGCCTCGTGCTGAACCCGTGGGCGCTCGAGGAGGCGCGCGGGGAGGTCGCACAGCAAGGCGGCGAAGGTGGGCGCTACGGCGGCCGCGGCGGCGGCCGCAGGGCCTCCGGCGGGCCCGCAGCTGCGCGGCCGGGCCAGGCCCAGGCCGGCAACCCCGGTACATTCGCCAACCTCGACTACCTGCCGGAAGGTGCGCGCATGCTCGCCAACCTGGCCGTGGGTGCTGATGGCACCGTCTCGGTGCCTCTCGACCAGCTGGGTGCCGCACGCTTCGTGCACGTGATGGCAGTGGACGACGACCAGATGGCCGTGCGCTCGCTGGCGCTGGCGGAGCAGCCGCTCACGCCGCGGCCCCGCCAGCTGCGCAGGGGCATGGACCCTGCATCCGACCTCGCGCAGCAGCGCCGGATCGAGTTCGTCTCGGGCGGCGGCACGGCCGTCGTCGAGGACGTGACGACGACGCAATGGGAGGCGTTCGCCTCGCTCGCGGACGTGTACCGGCTGTTCACGGCACTGCGCAACGACGCCGACCTCGCCCGGTTCTCCTTCGTGCTCGACTGGTCCACGCTGGGCCCGGCCGAGAAGCAGCGGCTGTACGGCGAACACGCCTGCCACGAGCTCCACTTCTTCCTGCACCAGAAGGACCCCGAGTTCTTCGCTGCAGTGGTGAGGCCGCACCTCGCCAACAAGCTGCACAAGAAGTTCCTCGACCACTGGCTGCTGGGCGAGGACCTCACGCGGTACCTCGAGCCCTGGGCCTTCGGCAGGCTCAACGTGGTGGAGCAGGTGCTGCTGCTGCACCGCGTACCCGGTCGCCGCGAAGAGGCCGCGCGCCTGATGCGCGAGCGGCTCGCCACGCTGCCGCCCGATGTCGAGCGCGAGGACCGCATGTTCCTCGCCGCGCTGCGGAGCGCCGGGCTCGAGCAGGATCGCGGCCTGCGCCTCGAGGCAGAGATGATGGAGAAGAAGCTCGAGGAGAAGATGGACGACGCCAAGCCTGGCCGCGCCATGCCGCCGGGGGCGCCGCCGCCTGTTGCCGCGGGCGCTCCTGCTCCCGAGCCGAGCGAGGACGCCGCGAAGGCGCGCTACAACCTCACCCGGAAGGCCAAGGCAGGCGAGGTCCTCAAGGATGCCGAGGAGCAGCCCGGTGCCGAGGCGGGATCCGACGAGTTCTTCCTCGGCGCGACGCGCGACAAGTCCGGCGCCGACCGCGAGGCGCTGGAGCGCAGGGCCCAGGTGCGCCAGCAGTACCGCGCCCCGGACGTCACGAAGCGGTACGCCGAGAACGACTACTGGCACCGTCGCATCGAGGAGACGAATGCGGACCTCGTGACCGTCAACGCATTCTGGGCGGACTACGCCGCCCGCGATGAGGGCAAACCGTTTGCCTCCCGTCACTTCGCGGCAGCTGCAAACAGCTTCCCCGAGATGATGTTCGCGCTCGCGGTGCTCGACCTCCCGATCCGCGCCGAGGCCCCGAAGGCCGAGCGCGAGGGCAACCGGGTCACGCTGCCTGCGAAGACACCGCTGCTGCTGGTGCGTCAGGATGTGCTGCCCGCAGCACCGCCCACGGGCGCGAGCGAGGTGCTGCTGAGCCAGAACTTCTTCCGGCTCGACGACCGCTTCCGCATCGAGAACGGCGAGCAGGTCGACCGTTTCGTCACCGGCGAGTTCACAGCCGACACCGGCTACGGCAGCCAGGTGGTGCTCACCAACCCGACCTCGACGCGCCGCCGTCTCGACCTGTTGCTGCAGGTGCCGCAGGGCGCGATTGCGCTGCAGTCCGGGCAACTCACCAGGGGCATGCCCGTGGTGCTGGAGCCCTACGCTACGGTGCGCATCGAGTATGCGTTCTACTTCCCTGCCGCCGGCGAGTTCGACCACTACCCGGCGCACGTGAGCAAGGACGGCGCGCTGGTGGCCAAGGCGGCCGTGCAGCCTGCGCGCATGAAGGTGGTCGCGGTGCCCACCGAGGTCGACGACAAGTCGTGGGAGCGCATCTCGCAGGACGGTACGGCCGACGAGGTGCTGGCCTTCCTCGGGTCGCAGAACCTGCAGCAGCTGCCGCTCGATCGCATGCTGTGGCGCATGCGCGACCGCTCGTTCTTCGATCGCGCCACCGCGCTGCTGCGCTCGCGGCACGTGTACCACGATGCCACGTGGTCCCATGCGCTGTTCCACGGCGCGGACAACGAACTGCGCGAATGGCTGCGCCACCAGGATGGCTTCGTGTCCCGCTGCGGTCCCTCGCTGCGCAGCACGCTGCTCGGCGTCGATCCCGTGGAGACGAAGTGGTGGCAGCTCATCGACTACTCGCCGCTGTTCCACGCGCGCGCGCACCAGTTCGGCAAGCGCCGCGAGATCCTCAACCGCGACCTTGCGCGGCAGTACAAGCAGCTGCTGGAGATCCTGTGTCGCGTGCCCCAGCTCGGTGACGAGCAGTGGCTGCTCGCATCCTCGTACCTGCTGCTGCAGGACCGGGTGGCCGACGCGCGCGAGGCCTTCGTGCGCGTACGCCGCGATGCCGTGCCCTCGGGGCTGCAGTACGACTACCTCGCCTGCTACCTCGACTTCTTCACCGACGACCACGCCCGCGCGCGCGACATCGCGGCCCAGCACCGCGACCACCCGGTCGAGCGCTGGCGCACCCTGTTCCGCACCGTGCTGGCCCACCTGGACGAGGCGGAGGGCAAGGCGGCCGCGGGCACGGAGGCTCGCGACCGAGAGCAGCGGCAGGGTGCACTTGCCGCCACCTCGCCGATGCTGGAACTCCTCGTCGAGGGCGAGCAGGTCCTCGTGAAGCATCGCAACCTCGAAGGGGGCGAACTGCGCTGGTACCGCACGGATGCAGAGTTCTCGTTCTCGACCAACCCGTTCGTGCAGGACGGGGGCGGCAACCATGCGTGGGTGCAGCCGCAGCGCACCTTGGCCCTCGGGTTCGAGAAGGGCACGACCCAACTGGCCGTGCCGATGCCCGAGGAGTTCCGCAACCAGAACGTGCTCGTCGAGGTCCGCGGCGGCGGCATCGTCCGCAGGCAGGCCGTGCTCGCCACGGCCATGTCCGTGCAGTTCGTCGAGGCCTACGGCCAGCTCGTCGCCACCGACAAGGTGAGCGGCAAGCCGCTGCCGAAGGTGTACGTGAAGGTCTATGCGCGCATGCCGGACGGCAAGCCGCGCTTCCACAAGGACGGCTACACCGACCTGCGCGGCCGTTTCGACTACGCCTCGGTGAGCGAGTCCGCCACCGTGGGTGGCGACCGCTACGCAGTGCTCGTGCTGAGCGAGGACCGGGGCGCCGTGACCAGGGAGGTGGCGCCGCCGCCCCAGTGAGGGCGACGTCGCCGGACATCCCATGAAGCACGCCATCGTGTTCGCATTGCTCCTCTCCACCGCCTGTGCCACGGGTCGCGGTGTGCAGGACGTTCCCCAGGATCCGCCGCGCCCTGGATCCGCGGCGAAGGTGCCGCCGGCACAAGAGCCCTTCGAGGTGCCGAGCTACGCCGAACTGATGGGCACGCGGCGCAAGAAGCCAGGCCAGGGAGCCTGGGGCGACCGGTGGCTCGTGCAGGCAGACGTCCTGCCGATGAGCTTCGTCGAGGTGCAGCAGGGCGAGGATGCCGTGGATGCAGGCGAGGGGACGTGGTGCGACGGGCCCGGCTGGCAACTGCGGCTTGCCGGCGGCAACCTCGACCAGAGCCTCGGCTTCAGCTACCAGGGCATGAGCCTCGACGGCGACCGCGGCAGCCTCGACCTCCATGCCGTCTACTTCGATGCCGACGTGCGCGTGCCGCTGGAGGAAGGCGGCGGGAGCATGTTCCTGACCGGTGCCGCGGGCATCGGCGCCGTCATGGCCGACCCTGACGACTTCGACCCGCAGTGGGATGCAGAACTCGCCGGCCAGGTCCGCTTGACGCTCGATGTCGACGTGGCCCGGTGGATGTCGCTCGGCTTCGGCGGCGGCCTCGTTGCCTACGGTCATCCTGGCGACACGGCTGGCTATGGCGGGTTCTTCCTGCTCGGTGCCACGATCGTCTTCTGATAGAGATAGGGCCATGCCGTCCGCGTCCCTGCGCCTCCTTGGCATCGTGTTGCCGTCGCTGCTGCTCGTTGCCTGCGCGGTGCAGGCGCCGCAGGACCCGGCGCGCGCCGGCGACGCCCGGGGGCCGCGCGAGGCCGCAGGCCACGAACGCGGCAGCGGCACCTGGGGCGAGCGTCGCATCGTGCAGGCGGCCGTGCTGCCTGCCGCGTGGATGCAGTTCGAGCAGGACGACCCCTCCGGCAGCGGTGAGGTGATCAAGACGCGCACCGAGGGCTGGGGCTGGATGGGGCGTTTTGCGCTCGGCAACACCAACCAGGGCCTCGGTCTGTGTTACCAGGGCTTCAGCCTGGATGGCGACGAGGGAGACATCGACCTGCACTCCTTCTACCTCGATGCCGACATCCGCGTGCCCATCCGCGAGGTGAGCGGGATGTATGCCGTTGCAGGCGCGGGCCTCGGTGCCGCATTCGACAGCCCGGGCGGCTTCGATCCCGACTGGAGCGTCGATGCCGCCGCATACCTCCGCTTCGCGGTCGGAGTCGAGGTTTCGAAGGGCTGGACTGTCGACGTCGGCGGCGGCGTCGCGGGCTTCGGCCATCCGGGCGACACGGAGGCCTTCGGTTCCTTCGTGATGCTGGGCTCGACGCTGTCGTTCTGAGCCGAGTCGGCCGGGTCGGCTCGTCACGGCGACGCAAAACGCGCTGCAGGATGCCGGCAGGTCCGGGCAGGGCGGTATCCTGCGGCCCTGACGAACCCATGAACCTCCTCCGCACCGTCGCAGCCGCGCTGCTGATCTCCCTCCCCGTCCTCGCGCAGGACAAGACCCCGCGCGAGTTCCACCTCGCCAGCGGCGCCACCGTCAAGGGCTACGTGGTCGCGCTCGACCAGGGCCGCGTGCACATGAAGACGCTGGTCTTCGGCAACGAGACCGACTTCCGCCGGAAGCTCACCGACTTCGCGCCGGCTTCGCAGATCGCGATCGAGTCGTCGGTGTGCCGCCTCGATGACTTCGACGGCCAGTTCGCCATCGCCAAGCACGCTGCCTCGCTTGGCGAGATGGAACTCACCGGCGTGCACGCGCGCCTCGCGGTGAAGTCGGTCATGGGCAAGCCCGAGGAGGCGGAGAAGACCAACCAGGTCAAGCAGTGGGCCGCCGGCATGCTCAGCGAGAAGTTCGAGCAGTTGCTCGCCGCCGGCCACGTGGCCACGGCACGCCAGGTGCTCGACATCCTCAGCGGTCGCCTCGCCGACCAGGTGACCGAGGAGAAGCTCACGCAGATGGACGAGCGGTTGCAGGCTGCTGCGGCGAATCGTCGCGCCAAGCCCGCCGACCCCAAGACGAGCCCGCTTTCCGATGCCGAGCGCGCCAGCGTGCAGAAGCTGCTGGACGCCGCCGACAAGGAGTTCCGCACCGGGCTCCAGAACGCGCGCAAGACCGTGACCGCCGTGAAGCACTACGAGGCCGCGATCGCGAAGTACAAGCAGGCCTGGAAGGGCATCGAGTCCCTGATGGGCAAGCACTCGGGCAGCGAGGACGCCAACAACGAGTTGCAGGACCTGTCGCACCACGTGGTGGACGGAGCCAAGCGCGCTGCGCTGCAGGCCTCCACGTCGCTCACGATGCAGTCCGACTACAAGGGCGCCATGGAGTGGGTGAACAAGATCCTCGCCCACGACCCCACCGACGCGCAGGCGCTGGCCATGCAGAAGACGATCGTCGAGGCCGAGGCTGCCGCCAGCGGCGACTGGATGTGGGGCTGGCGCACGGCTGGGTCCGACCCGCGTCAGAACGTCGCGCGCCCGAACCAGGGTCGCACGCGCTGAGCGAGGGCGGGCTCAGGCGAGCCGCGCCGCGCGGCCGCGGCGCCGGTTGCGCACCCACTTCTCGATTTCGACGGCGTGGAACACCGCCACGCCGGCCGATGCCGCGAGCGCGAACTGTGCCGCATCGAGTGGCTGCACCTCGAACATGCGGGCGAGCGCGGGCACGTAGAGCACGGCAGCCTGCAGCAGCACGGTGAGTGCGACGGCGCCCAGCAGGGCAGGGTTGCTGAGGAACCCGAGGCGGAACAGCAGTTCGCCCTCGCTGCGCACCGCGAGTGCATGGCCCATCTGGCCGAAGCACAGCATGGTGAACACGAGCGTCTGTCCCTCGGGAACCGACTCGTGCACGCACCATGCCTGCGTCACGAGGCACATGGCCGCGAGCAGTATGCCGACCCAGATCACGTGGGTGCCGAGTCCCTTCGCCAGCACGTGTTCCCCCGGCGGGCGCGGCGGCCGCTGCATCACGCCTGACTCGGCGCGCTCCACGCCGAAGGCGAGTCCGGGCAGCCCGTCGGTCACGAGGTTGACCCACAGCAGCTGGATGGCGAGCAGTGGGATCGGCATCCCCAGCAGCGGGGCCAGCACCAGCAGCATCACCTCGGCGGAGTTCCCGGTCAGGACGAACCGGATGAACTTGCGGATGTTGTCGTAGATCCGGCGACCCTCGCGCACGGCCTTGACGATCGTGGAGAAGTCGTCGTCGAGCAGCACCATGTGGGCAGCCTCGCGGCTCACGTCCGTGCCCTGGATGCCCATGGCGATGCCGATGTTCGCCCGCCGGATGGCAGGCGCATCGTTCACGCCGTCGCCGGTCATGGCCACGAAATGGCCGCGGTCCTGCAACGCCTTCACGATCCGCAGCTTCTGTTCCGGGGACACCCTTGCGTGCACGCGGATGCGCTCGATGCACCCGGCGAGCGTCGCATCGTCCATGGCGCCCAGTTCCCTCCCGGTCACGACGAGGTGCGAGGGGTCGTGCAGGATCCCCAGTTCCCGTGCGATGGTGCGCGCGGTGCCGGGATGGTCGCCCGTGATCATCACCGGCACGATGCCTGCAGCGATGCACTCGCGCACGGCCTCGCGCGCTCCCGGCCGCGGCGGGTCCACGAGGCCCGCGATCCCGAGCAGTTCGAGTTCCTGTTCCAGCTCGATGCGCGGAGCGGTGGCGAGGGCCGCGGGCACCGCGCGCGTCGCATACGCGATGACGCGCATGCCGCGCGCGGCCATGTGCTCGATGCGCTCCTGCGCCGAGTCGAGCGTGCCGGCGCGGCAGAGGGCGGCCACTGCCTCTGCGGCGCCCTTCACGACCACCAGTGCCGTGCCGTCGGATCCTGCGTGCACGGTCACCATGCGCTTCGTGGCGGAGTCGAACGGGATCTCGCGGATGCGCGGCGGCAGGCCGGCGAGCCGTGAGGGCAACTCGACGTTCGTGGCATGCTGCAGCAGCGCCACCTCGGTGGGGTCGCCCTGCATCGTTCCGTCTGCCTGCACCTGCACGTTGTGGTTGAGGGCCATTGCGCGGTGCAGCGCGAGCTCGCCGTCCGGTTTCCCGGAGAACACGTGCGTCTCCGCCACGCTCATGCGGTCTTGCGTGAGCGTGCCGGTCTTGTCGGTGCACACGTAGGTGACCGAGCCGAGCGTCTCGACGGCCCCCAGCTTGCGCACCAGCGCGGCCTGACTCGCCATGCGCCTCGCGCCCATCGAGAGGGCGATGGTGGTGACCGCCGGGAGCGCTTCGGGGATGGCGGCGACGGCCAGGGAGATGGCGAGCAGCAGCATGGGTGCCCAGTGCTGGCCCTGCACGATGCCCGTGACCATCAGCACGATGCCGAGGGCCACCACGACGAGGCTGAGCTGGCGCACGAGCCCTGCCATGCGGACCTCGAGTGCGGTGGGAGCCTGTTCCCCGAGGAGCAGGCGGGCGATGCCGCCGACCACCGTGTCCTGGCCCGTCGCCACGACGACGCCCGTGCCCCGGCCGGCCACCGCGGTGGTGCCCTTGAAGGCCATGTTCGTCCGGTCGCCGGTGGGCAGGTCCTCGCCCGTCAGCTCTGCCGTCGTCTTGTCGACCGCGTCGGATTCACCGGTGAGCGATGCCTCCTCGGTGCGCAGTCCCTGCACGTCGAGCAGGCGCAGGTCGGCTGGCACGATGTCGCCCGGCTCCAGCAGCACGACCTCGCCCGGGAAGAGCGAGTCGGCATCGACCAGTGTCGCAACGCCGTTGCGCAGCACGCGGGCATGGGCGCTGAGGGTCCTGCGCAGTGCCGCCATCGCCTGCTCGGCACGGTGCTCCTGCACGGCGCCGACGGCGGCGTTGAGCAGCACGATCAGGGAGATGACGACCGTGTCCTTGAGGTCGCCCAGCACGCCGGACAGCACCGCAGCACCGAGCAGCGTCAGGATCATCACGTCCCGGAACTGCCGCAGCACGACCTGCAGCAGGGTCACGCGCGGCGGTTCGGGCAGGCTGTTGGGCGGGTGCCCGGCGCGGCGCCGGTCGGCTTCCTGCTGCGAGAGGCCGCCCGGCCGCGTGGCCAGCAGTTCGAGCGTCTCCTTCGTCGAGGTGAGGTGCCAGTTCATGGCGCGCGGGGCGGCAGGGGGAGGCACCAAGCCTACGAGGCAGGCACGAGCCTGCCGCATGCCATCGCCGTCGGGCGGCCCGGGCGGCCCGTGGCGCCGCCGATGCCGTCGGTGTGCGTATTGCCCAGGCAGGGGCAGGGACCCCGGGAGCCTGCGCCGGGGGACAGGATGCAGAGGTTTGGTTCGTGCCGCGGCGCATGCGCGAGTCCCCGTTGCACGCCGAGCAGGCAAGTCCGTGGTGCGGCGACAGCCCGCAGGCGATGCTGCACCCATGATCCGAGCCAGCATCGCCGGCCTGTTCGCGTTCCCGTTGTCCCTGTTCGCACAGGCCCCCGAGCCGCAGTGGCTGGACCAGCAGCTGCCTGATCTCGTGCAGGTGTACGAGCAGTTCCACCGCGAGCCCGAACTGTCCTTCGCCGAGCGCAAGACCGCGGCGCGGCTCGCCGACCTCCTGGAACAGGCGGGCTGCAAGGTCACGCGCAACGTGGGCGGCACGGGCGTGGTGGCGCTGCTGCAGAACGGCGAGGGCCCCACGGGCTTGTTGCGTGCCGACATGGACGCGCTGCCCATCGCCGAGGAGACGGGCCTGCCCTACGCGTCGACCGTGCGTGCCGAGGCGGCAGGAGGCCAGGCGATCGGCGTGATGCACGCCTGCGGCCACGACGTGCACATGACCTCGCTGCTGGGTGCAGCACGCTGGTTCGCGGCACATCGCGACCAGTGGCAGGGAACACTCGTGTTCATCGGCCAGCCTGCGGAGGAACGCGCCGGCGGTGCGCGCGCGATGGTGAAGGCCGGGCTCTTCGAGCGCTTTCCCAGGCCTGCATGGGCGCTGGCGCTGCACTGCGATCCCAACGTGCCTGCCGGTTTCGCGGGCGTGCGCAGCGGGCCGCTCATGGCGGCCGTGGACTCGGTCGACGTGACCATTTTCGGCAAGGGTGGGCACGGGGCGCGCCCGCACCTCACCGTCGATCCTGTCGTCATCGCCTCCCAGTACGTGCTCGCGCTGCAGACGATCGTGAGCCGCGAGATCGACCCCGTGCAACCTGCCGTGATCACGGTGGGCGCGATCCACGGCGGGTCCAAGCACAACATCATCCCGGACCGCGTCGACCTGCAGCTCACCGTGCGCAGCTACGACGAGGCGGTGCGCAGCCGGATGAAGGAGCAGATCGTGCGCAAGGCGGAGGCGCTCGCCATGGCTGCGGGGGCGCCGGCACCGAAGGTCGAGTTCTCCGAGCCCACCGGCCCGCTGGTGAACGACGCAGCGGTCACGAACCGCGTGCGCGAGGCGCTGGTGGCCGCGATGGGGGCGCAGGAGGTCGTCGAGGCCGAGCAGCAGATGATCGCCGAGGACTTCGGCTACTTCCGCGAGCAAGGCGTGCCGTTGTGCATGTTCCGGCTCGGGACGACGCGCGCGGATCGCCTCGCCGCGCTGCGCGAGAAGGGCGAGCTGCCCGGCCAGCTGCACACCTCGCGCTACCAGCCGGATGCAGCCGACTCGCTGCGCGGCGGCATCCGCGCAATGGTGGCGGGCGCAAGGGCACTGCTCGCGCGCTGAGTCGTCAGGGTCGCCGGCGCTGGAGGCGGCGCAGCTCGACCGAACGGATCGAGGCGCTGCCCGGTCCCGCGACGAAGCGGAAGTCGCTGCCGCCGTTCTGGCGGTTGGCGAACCGTGCGCGGCTCAGCACGTACCGGTCGACGGACCAGGTGCCGTCGCTGGACAGCGCCACGGGCGGGAGACTCCGGTAGCTCCCGTCGAGCGGCGCGAAGCGATCGCGCGAGTCGTAGTGGAGTTCGAGCGGCTTGCCGGTGCTGCGCGTCACCAGCAGTTCGAAGTCGGCATCGCAGTCGAACGCGAGGTGGTCGCTGACCTGGAAATAGAGGTACTGGGTCGCGCCCTGCTGCGGAGCCGCCGGTCCGAGCAGGCCGCCTGTGACCCGGTGCCTGCCGTCCTCCCAGTCGATGGCGCGCAGGCCTTCGCAGGTCGCAGGGTCGGTGCCGAAGTCGGCGTGCACCCGGTCCCTGCCGCGCGCCTCCGCGCCCCAGCTCAGGTCGTCCTGGTACCGGGGCTCCGGCCACTGCAGCTCGATCGAAGGACCCGGGTCCGCGCCGCTGCGCAGCTTCGCGATCCACTTGCGGGTTGCCTCCTCGTACCGGTCGCCGAGCTCGATCGTGCTGCAGATCTCGGTGCCCTCGTGCATCTCGTTCCAGGTCTCGAGCAGCACCAGCTCGGGCCTGGTGCGCAGCACCACCTGCCACGACCGGTCGTAGAACCTGCCGTCCTCGCGCTCGCGCACGGGCGTGCGGCGTCCCGGCACCTGACGGTCGTCGTAGCCCGGCCCCAGCTGCGCCGTGCCCGGAAAGGTGCGCGGGCCGTGCAGCGCCGTGCCCCATGCGGTCGTGAAGTCCTGGCCGATGTTGCCCCACGAGACGTCGGCCACCAGGCAGATGCCCGCTCCATCGAAGGCCGCGGCGAAGGCGCTGCGCAGGGAGGGACCCAGCTGCGGGTTCCAGCGCGCGGCGAAGCCGCTTGCGTAGAGCACCACGAGGGCGCCGCCGCGGTGCAGCGCCCAGTGCTCGCGCGGGATGGCCGCGAAGTACTCGACCACGGTGCGGCAGAAGAGCTCACGGCCCTCGGGCAGCACGAGGTCGGCGCGACCGCCGCGCGGCTCGACGTCGCGCACGTCGTTGCTGAGCGTCGAGGTGTCGTAGAACAGCCCCAGCTTCACGCCCCGTTCGCCTCGGGCGCGGAGGCTCTCGAGGGCCGCCACCATGTGCGGGATGCCTGCACGGGAGAAGCGCAGGTGCGGCCTGTCGTACAGGCCCGGTGCGCCCCAGTACACGGGCAGCGCGGCATCGATGCCGCAGGCCGCCATGGCCCTGAAGTTCTGCTCGTGCCAGGCCGCGCTCTCGTAGTCGACCAGCTCCGGGTTCGCGAAGTGGCGCGCATGGCCTTCTGCGCCCGGCGCGCCCTCCTGGTCGAAGTGCTCCGTCGGCCACTTGTACCAGTAGAAGTAGTGGGTCGCGACCGTGACCGGCTGCTGCGCCACGAGCGCGAGGCACGGCAAGAGCAGTGCTGCGCACCAGCATGCGAACCCGGGGTGCATCGTGCCGGCCATCGTAGCCCACCAACCCGTGCTTCGCGCCGTGCGCAGCTGCGGTTACAAGCTGGACTGGACGATGCACCGGGCCTCGAAGTGGATGCTGATGCTGCTGGGCGGCGCGCTGTTCGGCGCCGGGCTCGTGCTGCAGGCGCAGGTGGCCCTTGCCCACCATGCGCGCTCCGAGGTGGACAACACCTTCTTCCTGTGGCGCGAACTCGGCAGGGCCACGTTTGCCTTCCAGTCGCGGGACAGCAAGCTGGCCCTCGCGATGGCGGAGCTGCCCGAAGTGGTGCTCGTCCAGTTCGACCTGTGGTCCAAGGTGCTCGGCGGCATTGGCCTCCTCCTCGCGCTGGTCGTGCCCTGGATCCGCACCGCCAAGCCGCGGTAGTCCGTTCGGTGTCCCGGAGGGCCGGGCCGTGGTGCTGAGGTCGATTGCAACGGTCGTGGTGTTCCGCTGCATGCCGCCCGGAGCGGAATCGATCCCGTCCCGCGGCGCGTTCGTTGGCACCCGTCCGACCCCTGACGTTGCTGCCAGCCGCGGTTCCCGCTGCTGACTCGGGGCCGGTTCGGCCCTGCCTGGAGGATGACATGAAACCCAATCGTGTGTTCGTGCTGGGCGCGTCCCTCGCGCTCGCTTCCCTGCTGCCTGCCCAGAACTGCGGAGCCACGCTCGCCGTGAACGGCAGCGGTGCCCTGGGCACGGAGCTCCAGCTGAAGGTCGCCAATGCACCGCCGGAGACCCTCGCGATCCTCGGCATCAGTGAGATCGCCATGCGGACGGTCATCTGGGTCGACCTCAACATCTGCGTCGACGTCGGCCTCGGCATCCCGTGGATGGCCGCGCCCATCGGCGTGACCTCGGCAAACGGCCAGCTGCACTACAAGGTGCGCATCCCGAATGCCCCGCTGCCGCACCACTACTATGCGCAGGTCCTGATGCAGAGCCTGGTGCCGGCACCGGTGCCGGGCGTCTGGGAGTTCTGCACCACGAACGTGGCACAGATCGAGATCCGGTGACCCGTGGTGACGGGTCCGGTGCGCGGGCGGCATCCGCAAGGTTGCCGCCCGCGCGCGTTCCTGCCGCTGCAACTGGAGCCGGGGCGGTGCTGCCGCCTATAACCGCAGCATGTTCGTGACCCGCAAGATCGGGAAGCTGCTCCGCGGCAACGTCTCCGCACCCCAGGTCTACCTCGCCTGCCTGCTCGGCGGGATGCTCGGCTTCGTGCCGGGTTTCTTCCTGCCCGGCGACCTCGGCGGCGGCTTCCGCCAGGCGCCTGCGCTGATCCTCGGCCTCTTCTCGCTGGCCCTCGTCCTCAACGCGAACTTTGCGTTGTTCGGGCTCGTCACGGCGCTCGCGAAGCTGCTCTCGCTGCTCGCGCTGCCGGTCACCTTCGCCGTCGGGCGCTGGATGCTGGAGGGCCCGATGCAGCAGACCATGGCCGGTCTCGTCGAGGCGCCCGTGCTCGCCTGGTGCGGCCTCGAGTACTACGCGACTTCCGGCGGCGTGGTGGTGGGGGCCGTGTTCGGCCTCGTCACCGGCCACGTGGTGTGGAAGCTCGTGAGCTCCTTCCGCAAGGCCATGGTGACGCTCGACACCGCTTCGCCCGCGTTCGCGGCCTTCGCGACCAAGGGCTGGGTCCGCGCCCTCAGCTGGATCTTCCTCGGCGGCAAGGCCAAGGAGAGCTATGCCGACCTGCTGCAGAAGCGCAGCCTCAACCCGATCCGCATCAGCGGCGTCCTGGTCGTGGCCGTGCTCCTCGGCACGGGATGGTTCGCCCACGGTTGGCTGGTCAGCCCTGCGCTGCGTTCGTCCACGGTCGATGCGATGGAGTACTGGAACCGTGCCACGGTCGACATGGACAGCGCCGTCCTCGACCTCGGCAGCGGCGAGGTGTCGCTCAAGGGCCTCGCGATCGCGGACCGCGGCAAGCTGGAACAGGACCGTTTCCGCGCCGCCAACCTGGAGATGCGCATCGACACGGGCGCGCTGCTGCGCAAGCAGTTCGTCGTCGACACGCTGACCATCGCCGATGCCGCCACGGGCAAGCCGCGCACGACCAAGGCCATCGAGTTCCCGCGCGTCAAGGAAGAGCCGCCGGTCGAGCCGCCCGTCGAGGGATCGAAGTCGATCGAGGACTACCTGAAGACCGCCGCGGAGTGGAAGCAGAAGCTGCAGGAGGTCGCCGACCTGCTGGAGCAGCTGGGCGTGGGCCAGCAGGCCCCGCCAGCAGAGCAGCCCGAGGAGCGCAGCAAGCGCATCGAACAGGAGGTCGCCGACGTCGGCCTCGCGCGCGTCGTGGCCACGCACCTGCTGCGCGAGCACCCCACGGTGCTGGTGCGCGAGATCCGCTGCGACGGCATCGACGCTGCCGAACTGCCCGGCGACCCGGTTGCCCTCGTGGCCACCAACCTCTCCTCGCACCCCGCACTCGTCGAGGAGCCTGCGACGCTGACGCTGGCCTCGAAGAGCGGCCGCTTCTCCACCGCGCTGCGCATCGGCGGCAAGGACGGCATCGTCGGGACGAAGTTCGTCCTCGGCGGCATCCCGACCGATTCCATCACCGCGCAGCTCAAGTCCTCGCCGATCCAGGGTGGCACGGTCGACATCGCCCTCGACGGCAACCTCGCCCTCGCCGGCGGCACCCCGCGGATTGCGATGCCGCTGCAGGTCACGCTGCACGACACCACGCTGACGATCCCGGGCGTCCCGCCGCTCCCGGTGCAGAACCTGCCGCTCCCCATCGACCTCAACGGGCCGATCACGTCGCCCGGCATCCGCATCGACGATGCCAAGCTCGGCGCGTCGCTCGACCAGCTGGCCAACTCCCTGATCCAGTCCGGCCGCCAGGAACTCGCCAACCAGGTGCGCACGCGCAGTGGCGAACTGCTCAAGGGCAAGCTGCCCAGCGAGGTGACGGAAGCCGCTGCCGGCATCATCGACGGGACCAAGACCCCGGAGCAGGTCGCCGAGGAGGCGAAGAAGCTCGCCGAGCAGAAGGC